>DUWJ01000014.1 GCA_012842765.1 Bacillota bacterium
GTAGAGCGGATTGCCGCCGGTGCGGCAGGCGACGCCAAAATCGCGCAGGAGACTTCTGCTTCAGTGGCGCTCAACTACAGCCGGTTGGAACAGGCCATGGAGGAGCAGCGCAAGCAATTGCTGGCGGAGATCGGAAAGACCGCGGGTGCGTCCGATCAGAAGCTTACTGCGGTCTTCGGTGATCTGAAGAAACAGAGTCAAGAGATCGAAACAGAGCTGGGCCAGGAGATTTCGGAGCTTGCGGCCAGAGCCGACTCCTTGGAGGCTTTTGCACATAGGTCGTTTGCTTCTGAGGCCCAGTCTCGTGCTGATCTCGAGGCCAAGCTGACGCTATCTCTGAATAAGATCAGCGAGGACCAGCGGGCTTATGTTGCCCAGATGAATGAGCTCGGGGCGCGGGTAAATGACGTTGACGGAAGATTGAACGCGCTTCAGTCGGAGACCGGATCACGTATAGCCACGCTCTCTCTCAGGCTTGATGACACAGCTAAAGGCTTGGCAGCGAATAAGGCCTGGATGGAGAGCGCATTGGCAGCGCTTGATAACAAGGTCAGCCAGCTGTCAGACGCTTTGGATGCTCAGCGCGTCGACACTGAGCTGAAGCTCGGGTCGATGCAGGCATATCAGAACGGACAGCTTTCATCTGCCATAGAGGGCGAACGTGTTGCTAGGGAAAAGGCAGATGCAGGACTGGTGCAACAGATAGATGCTCTGTCGCTTTCTCTGAGCAAGGAGACTCAAGAGCGGAAGGCTTCGGATGCGGAGATTGCGGCCCGCCAAGCTGAGCTCGAATCGACGCTCAATCTCAAGATAGACAGCGCGATCCAGACTGAGCGTGCCACGCGAGCTTCCGAACTTGCCGAACTCATGGCGAGGCTGGAGTCTTTAACATCGTCCCAGGACGAATTGGAGCAGACAACTGCTCTCAGATTGGCTGCGGGGATAGAACGTGAAAAGGCCGATAGGGAAAAGGCGCAGGCAGGACTGGCGCAACAGGTAAGCGCCTTGTCTTTGTCCTTGGATGAAGAGTCCAAAGCGCGAGAGGCTCTGGGCCTCGATATGTTGGCCCGCCAAGCTCAGCTTGAATCTGCGCTAACTCGCAAAATCGACAGTGCGATCGAAGGCGAAAACGCCGACAGGAAGGCGGCTTATGCGGAACTCTCGAGCAAGATAGATGCCTTTTCACTTTCCTTGGGCAAGGAACTCGAGACCGAGCGCGCGCAGCGTGAAGCGGCAGATATTGCCCACCAGGAAGAGGCAAGAAGGATTCTGGATGAAATTGCGGCCGCCCGGCGCGACATTACTGACATAGAAAGAAAGACTGCAGAAGCAGACGCTGCCATCATTGCGGCCCTGGAGATCCAGGAGAGCCGAGTCGCCGAACTCGGTGCAGAACTTGCACGTCTCGCTGCAGATGTGAGGACCCTCCAGGAGTATGCCGCAGGCATCGAGGCGGAGCTGCTCCAGATGTCTGAAAAGACCAGCGAGGATTATGCGTCACAGCAAGCTGCCCTGGCGGAGTTGGCGAAGGCCTTGGACCAGACATCTGCCGATCTGTCGGCGGCCATCAAGGCCAATGCCGCAGAAGACCTGAAGACCAACGGAAGGGTGCTTCAGAACACCATGCGCATTCAGGATGTGGCGAGGAGTCTTGATGCTACGAATGAACGTTTGGGGCAGACCGATATAGCAGTTCGTCAGGCCGAAGGTTCGATAGAGGAGATAACTGCTAGGCTCGCCGAGATAGATTCACATCTAGCAAGCATAGACAGGTTGCTTGCAGGAAGTGTGGACGAGCTAGCCAAAAGGTTCTCGGATGACCTTGTGGTGGAAAGATGGGAAGCCGAGATGAGAGAGGTCAAGCTTCAATCGATGATTGAAGAGCTTGAGGCGAGGGTGGAAAAACTTGAGGGTGAGAAGGCCCAGGCAGATGCGAAAAAGCCCGGTTCTGCCGGAGCCATCGTTGCAGTACTCGGCGTTATTGCCGCTGTAGCTGCAATAGCTATAGGAAGCGGGGGCAAGTAGGAAACTCTCGAGCGCTCTAATGCTCCTTTTGGAAGCGTTTTGCCTTTTCTTTGAGGCGGTATACGTAGCATGTAGCTTATAAGCAGGCGGGGGTCGTTGAGGCCCCGGCCTGCTTTTGATCAAAGAACGAAGATTGTCTCTTCAGGTCTTGGTATCGATCATGGCAATGGTGCATGATTCTCGCGTTAAGCTGTAATCCCTGTCCCCAAACTTCTCATGGCAACCTTCCAACTCCGTTCTGCGGGTTGCCGTATATCCTTGCCACAACTGCTATGAGGCAGTTGCAGCAACGGGGCAAGGTACTATGATGAAACCGATCTTCGGCACCCTTGGACATCAAGGTTTTGGATTTATGGATCATAGTTTTTGCTTGAACAGTGGACGTAAACCGATGGAGATATGCCCA
>DUWJ01000442.1 GCA_012842765.1 Bacillota bacterium
GATAACTGAATCGCCCATGCTCTACCCCCACTCCTCCCACGCTATCTCCAATGCGTCTTCTTGTACTCGTCGAGCCATGGGATGTCGACCCCCGCTGCGGCACACCCGCATCCCCTCTCTTGCGGCAGATCTTCTATCGTTGCCATGATGAGCGAACGCAACTTCTCTCCGTTGGCCTCCATGATATCCACAACTTCCTGATGGGTAAGGGGGGTCGGTGAGATCCCCGCTGCCCAGTTTGTAATCATGGCAATGGATGAGTAGCATAGTTGGGCCTCGCGGGCCAGCACCGTTTCGGGAACGCTCGTCATTCCCACCAGGTCGCCGCCTAAAGTCTCGAACATCTTGATCTCCGCAGGAGTCTCAAATCTAGGACCGTCGGTGCATACGTAGCACCCGCCATTGATGGCTTCAATCCCGAGCTTTCTTGCTTTTTCGTACAGTACGCCCCTTATCTCCGGACAATACGGCTCGCCGTAATCGAGGTGGACTACTCCATGTTCGCCCCCATCAAAGAAAGTCCGCACCTCGGATTTGGCAAAATCGATGAACTGATCGAAAAAGACGAACATGCCCGGAGGCATATCAGGGTTGAGCGAGCCCACCGCCGACGTGGCGATGACTCTTTCAACGCCCAGCATCTTCAGAGCCGCAATGTTCGCCTTGTAGTTGATCATGTGTGGCGGAACGGTATGACCGAATCCGTGCCGCGCGAGGAAAGCGATTTCCTCACCCCGATATTCCCCTATTCTCAGGCCAGCATCGCCGTAAGGAGTATCAATGGTCTCCTCTCTGACATTTGAGAGTATGCGAGGGTCGTATACGCCGGTTCCGCCTATTATGGCTATTCTCATCAACTCCACCTCCACCTGACAGGTCACGCCAATTCGGGAAGATCCATGCGCGACCTGTATGCTAAAGAACCTACTTCATCTCGGAGAGAGCCTGCTCTAACCTATCAAGCCCCTCCTTTATCTTCTCCAGGGAAGTTGCGTACGACATCCTTACGTAATCCTCTGTCCCAAAACCCGCGCCAGCCACCACAGCGACGTGGGCCTTCTCCAGTATGGCGTCGGCAAAACTTACCGAATCCTTCACAACTTCACCGGCCAAAGTCTTTCCGTAATAACTTGATACCTTCGGAAAGCAATAAAAGGCCCCGACAGGCTCGACACATTCGATTCCCGGCATCCCACTCAGTCTCTCGTGCATGTACTCCCCGCGCACCCGGAACTGTTCCACCATGTACTGGACAGGCTCATCCGGTCCTGTGATCGCGGCCAAGGCTGCCCTCTGCGAAATCGAACAAGGATTGGATGTGCTGTGGCTCTGGATTTTGTTCATGGCGGAAATAAGCTCGGAATCTCCCGCAGCGTAGCCTATCCGCCACCCTGTCATAGCATAAGTTTTCGAAACCCCGTTGACCACCAATGTCCGTGCCTTTATCTCTTCGCCCAAAGCGGCTATGGAAACAAATTCGGCTCCCCTGTATAGTAGCCTTTCATAGATCTCGTCCGAAACCACAAAGAGATCATTCTCCACAACGATTTCGGCGATAGCCGAAAGCTCATCCTGTGAGTACATCACCCCCGTTGGGTTTGACGGCGAGTTCAAGATGATTGCCCGAGTCCTAGGCGTAATCGCATCCGCTAGCACACGGGGTGTGATCTTGAAATCAGTGGATGATGTATCGACGATCACCGGCCGAGCCCCCGACATCCTCACCTGATCCGGATAGCTCACCCAGTATGGAGCAGGAATGATGACTTCGTCCCCAGGCCCGCACAGCGCCTGAAACGCATTGTATAGGCTATGCTTGGCTCCACAGGAGACTATGATCTGCGAAGGCTCATAGTCTAGTCCGTTGTCGCGTCGGAGTTTCGCGACGATGGCCTCCTTTAACTCAGGAATCCCCGCCGTCGGAGTGTAGCGAGTGAATCCGCTGTTAATCGCGTCAATTCCGGCATCGCGGATGTGTTCTGGAGTGTCAAAGTCAGGCTCCCCGGCACCGAATCCAATCACATCGATCCCCCTAGCACGCATCTCGCGCGCCTTCGCCTCAACCGCGAAAGTGGGCGACGGCTTGATCGCCCTAGCCCTTTCTGACAGCTTCATCATCAACCCTCCACTTCGAATACTCTTATGCATCAGCGTCGACTTCCTTCGACATCTTCGAAAGCAGTCGCGCTCCCCATCGCCTCTTGGCGCAAAGCAGGACTGAACATTCTTGTGAGAGCTCCCTCTTGTCTACCCCACTTCAACATGGCACAGACATTCCATCCACGGATTTGGATGTTGATCATCCAGACTCAAACGAGTTTGCCTTGAGTTGAGGGCATCAAAGAAGTTGCCGGATATGACCGCCTTCACAGACCCGAGCATTTCACCACCCTTCACGACTATCGCCTCCGGCGCCGCCAGGGAAAAATTACCTGAGACAGGGTCCTGGGTATGCATGCCCAGAACGCTGCAAACAAGCAGCGCGTCCTGGCATTCCTCGAGCAAGCTCTCGGCCGCTCCCATATTCTCTGTCCTCAGCAACATCCCGGCATAACCCGGCGACAACCCCCGAGATGGCAGCGGAGTTGGCTGCATGTTGCATCTACGAGCATACTTCAGATTGAGCACTGGCGTAACAAGCCGACCATCCTTGATCAGATCGGCCCTGCCTGAGGCGACTCCTTCCACTGTGCACGGATACGAGCCAGGGCCCATTGGAACAGCAGTATCCAAAGCTACCTGCATATCGTCTCTTAGCGCCGGCTCACCACCGCGAAACTGTCTGACCTCGTACCTGGATCTCCCCTCAGCGACGTTCTCCCCACTCAGATTGAAGGCAATATAATGGCCGATAAATGAGTCCACAACACTCGGCGACATGATCACGCGCATCGTTCCTGAATTGCTGGAAGCAGGGATCCTGGCCGCATCCACGATCCTTGCCGTCCACTCCACCGATTCGTCCAGCGCCTCCCACGTCCCGGTCGTCCTCCCGTATCTACCGTCTCCGAGAGTCTTGTCGAGATACCAGTAGCACCATGCGCCTGTCTCAGAGTACTTCGCCCACAGCCCGTTTGATGTTGCCACAACTGTCTCCCCTGCCGAACAGCACACCCGGGCATCCACCACCATTGATCCACTGTCTCGGGCAGCCTCTACTATCCTACCGATACCCTCAAACGCCGGCGTAGGATCACCCTGGACCACCCCAGCGACTTTAGGATCGAATAGCTTTACATCAGCGGGGGACTCCAGATCCCATATGTAGGCAGCATCGTCATCACGGTAGGCGAGGGATCTCCAAAGATCCAACTCACGCGGAAGACGGTCCAAGATCTTGCTGTCGACTCTCCCGCGACTGCATCGGCCATCTTCCCATACAATGAAGACATTCCCGGAAATCTCCGATGATGACCTCGGGGGACTGTAAGCTCCGCCCAGTTTCGAATCGTCGACACCTATGTCCACGGATTCCGTGGATTTCGCTACGAACCGCCAACCTCTCGCCTGTGAAAGAGTCTTCTCCAGCGCCTCAGCAATTTCAGTGACAGAGGACATTTCATACTCCCCCGATCGTTATCTCGTCATTTCCATCGATTACAAGGAACATATTCCCGCCCCCGCTTGAGGGGACAGATTGCCCCGATTTCCCGCACGTACCCATCGCATCTATCATCGGCTCGCCGATACCTGCAATGATCGAGCCAAGGGCCGAGAGGACCTTGCCGCTGAATATGGCGGGCTGACAGATGCGAATGTCATCATGCGTCAGCTCGTAGATGGCAGAACAATTGAAGACGAAATCACCCTTGGCCGGGTTGACCTGGCCTCCCTTATATCCCGAAAGATACAGCACTGGCTCATCATCTAGGAGCAGGCCCGCGCGAGCAAGAACATCTCTCACGTCTTCAGGCTCGACGTCTTCGAATTCCTTGTGAATGGGCAAAGGATTCTCCACCGTTATTCGTATATTGGTCATCCTGGGCACGGGCACGTGGCGGAAGCTCTCCGCTCTTCCCGCTCCCGTAACTGGAACGCCTGCGCGCTCAGCGGAGAATATATCTGCCAGCCCGCAACAGAGCTGGCCTCGGC
>DUWJ01000443.1 GCA_012842765.1 Bacillota bacterium
CACACGCGTGTTGGCCGGAGTCACCAACCAGTCGGATGCCACCTATTCTAGGGAGGCGGTTACCGCAACCCTGCTGGCAGACGATAGCCGTTCACATCTTGCAGCATCGATTGTGGAAGCTGTCACCACCTGTTGCCTCGACGGGGTTTGCATCGACTTCCAGCAAATCGATGCAGATCATTGGGCCATGCTGCCCAAGCTAGCATGCGAAATCCGTTCCAGGTTCACTAGACTCAGCCCCTACTACACCATTGCAATAGTATTCCCGCACGATTGGCGCGACCATGGGCTTGACTTAGCCTGCATGGCTCAATATGCCGACTTAATGATAATGGAAGGCTACGAGAAAGGGGCGGACTCCGTCGAAGGCCCACCGACTCCCGTGTCATGGCTGGAAGAGAATGTGAAGGCCGCTATAGACAAGATCGGGACCGGCAAACTCACTGTCGCGCTTGGCATCTACGGACTCGATTGGACCGATGACGAGGGCGCAGCTTATCTGAGAGTAGAAGCAGCGGAGCGGATATCACGGGAAACTGGCGCCTTGATCAAGCGCGACCAGCATGATGGGACTTCGGGATTTGTCTACCACGACGCTTCAGGCAGGTTGCATCGGGTTTGGTATGAAGATCTCATGTCTTTGGCTGTCAAATTGGATACCCTTTCCAGGCTAGGCATTAACAAAATAGCGATATGGCGTCTGGGGGCCATCCCCTATGATTCTCTCAGCCTCGTAGCACAGGCCGGCATGTGGAGTTAGCGATAGCCCATGCCGGTCCCGATTTTCATGGAGAACGCGACGCAATCCGATCGCGCCCTCAACTTGCCGACGGAGCAACAACTGAGTGAAGAACATGGACAAGCTCGATGTCCTGCCGCACTGCGCAGGGCCTTGGCTACGCAACATGCAAGTGGCCAGTACACCCTTTGGTTCGCCCGAAAACTAGCAGTTCGAGGCCTTCCCTGTTTCGCCACGGCCATTGCCAAATCTTCACTCTAGCTAACCCCATGTGTCATCTCTGGCGAAGTGCCATCATGAGCATCCCTCCGCTCTTCCGCCTAGCCCTGGGAAAACACCCATGCGCACAACCATCATCAGCAGATTACTACTAGCCTTATGGAATTGGAAGGATAATAAGGCTATAATCGATATGCGGAAACATAGAATAACAAATGATCGGGAGGGGAGCACATGCGCATCACTATTCTGGACATCTTCTGGCTTCTTATCATCGTGTGGAGTTTCGTGCCATTGCTTTCTCGACAGACACGAGATTCTCATAGATATCGTGTCATACGGAATTTCGAGAAGAGAAGACGATCCCGAGTCATCACGCTGATACACAGGCAAGAATCGACAAACCTATTCGGGATGACCTTCGGCCGCCATATCGATATTGAGGACTCGGAACAGGTTCTGCGGGCGATAAGGCTGACTGACCCGAACGTTCCCATCGATATTGTCCTCCATACTCCGGGAGGACTCGTCCTGGCCACGGAGCAGATTGCCCATGCCATAAAGAATCATCCGGCCAAAGTTACAGTATTCGTCCCTCACTACGCCATGTCAGGCGGCACACTTATCGCCCTGGCTGCCGACGAAATAGTTATGGATCCCAATGCCGTGCTTGGCCCAGTTGACCCTCAAATAGGCTCATATCCCGCAGCATCGATACTTTCCGCTGTGGCCAGAAAGCCGGTTGCCGAGTTAGATGACCAAACCCTAATACTCGCGGATGTATCCGAGAAAGCATTGAAGCAAGTCCATGGCCTCATTATGAAGATCTTGGCGGACAAGATGCCGCCCGAAAAGGCTGCAGAAATTACGGATCAGCTTTCTACTGGGCGCTGGACTCATGACTATCCAATTACATGTGAAGAGCTCAAACAGATGGGCCTTTCGGTACGCACAGACATGCCTAGGGAGATATACGATCTCATGGAGCTTTACCCGCAAGCTGCTTCCCGGAAAAGGCCA
>DUWJ01000088.1 GCA_012842765.1 Bacillota bacterium
CTGACTAGAAATGCAGTCGCTCCATCTTCCCCGCCCCAACTTCTCCTGAGCCTTGAGAGCACGTGAAATCGATCAAAACCTTCAGGCTTCCCCGGGTGCATGCTCTTTCAAACGCTGCCTCCATCTGATGAGCCGGGTAGATCGCCTCGATCAACGGCTCAGTAACGATCGCCCCCGTCTCAAGCAACCTCAGCGCTGGCGGAAATGGTCCGCATCGCGAACCAACGCAAGTGACCTCGTTGCGGACTATCGGCGTAAGGTTCAGCGGGGCCCCCTGCTTGAAAGTGCTCTTAAGTACGATGGTCCCCTTGGGACGGACCATGGCCATGGCAGTTTCCATCCCAGATGGATTCCCCGTGCAATCGACTACGACATCGACAGTATCGACGAAGTCGGCTACGAGTGATACATCCATCCCGAGATCCCTTGCAATCTGCAGTTTCTCCACGTGCTTTCCCAACACAGTAACGCGGTTTCCGCAGGCATGTATGGCCTGGGCCGTGAGGAGGCCCAGCTTGCCATCACCGATCACCACAACTTCGTCGCTCGGCCTGATGTGAACCTGCTCCATCACTTCAACCCCTGCAGCCAATGGCTCCACAAAAACCGCCTGATGGTCTGAGACCGAGTCCGGGACGACATGGAGGTTGCATTCGGGCAGCACCACATAGTCAGCGAAGCAACCCGGCCAACCGTTTATGCCCATGGCTTTTACATGCTCGCAATGGCGCGGGTTGCCGCCACGGCATGTCGGGCACTCGCCGCAGCTCACATTTATCTCTCCCACCACACGCTTACCAATGAGGTCGGGATCATCGGCATCCTCTACCACGCCCACGAACTCATGCCCCATGATCCCCGTGTAGGCAAAATAGCCACGCGTAACCTCTATGTCCGTGTTGCAGATTCCCGCAAGTGTCACGCGGACCAAGGCCTGCCCCATAGTTATCTCTGGTATCGGCATATCCACTTCTCTAAGTCCATCCTTGAAAACGAGCGCACGCACAGAAGGTCCTCCTTCCTCCGTATCAACTACCATTCATTCTATCACCCGATTCAAGCAGGTTGCATCGCCCTATCCCCGCAAGCTACCCAAGCTCTCTGTCAACAATCTACCCCCACTTTTTCTTCGATCACTGCTACTTTGTTCTGCCCATACTCTCCTTCCCGCGCCTTTGCCGTTCACATTTCCAATGCTGCTCAAACATGCCCTCACCGCACCCTCATGTTCTTTGCGGATAGTGCCCCGAAGCGCCGATCCGAACAGACGCTTTCGCGGATTGCATAGGACACCGTCGATAGATGCGGTCAGCCTTCAGCGCTTGCTCAAGCACTCTATTTCGATGGACCATCATGCCCAGTCCGGCCTGTATGCGCGTCTGAAACAGCTTCACACCGCCCGGTATGCCCATTCGGCAAAAGCCCAGACAGATCGTAGAGCATGAGCGCATTTTCTTAGTTTGAGAAGCATTAATCGTCCAGCAGCGTGAGCTTGTGCTGTATAATGGAACCGCAGTCTCATCGTCTCTGTCGTCTTGCCACAAGTCCAATAGGTTTCTTCTCATAGCAAGGTTATGTTATCATTGCTCCTCATTATGGAAATAGAGGTACAGGAGCCGTCTCCAGCACGAAGGGCGCACATCTCAAACGGACATACTCCATCAACCTTTTCTCACTTTCCGAGCAAAACCTGCCTCGGGCCGCGGATTCCATGCGGCATCGGGGGGCCGCAACTGTTGAAGAGCATATGGCTGAGTAATATAGGCAGCCGTGTTCACCATACCGTTGCAGCACTCCTCGCCTTCCTTCTCGACTAGCTGATCACATAGTTTGAAAGGGGTGGACTCTCCAGCTGGATCGGTTCCATGTGGATTTTCTCGAAGCATGGCCTCTCCTTGACTCTGGGCGAGGTGATGGTAATACGATTCTTCACAGGCGCCCCGGGAGTGGACAACAAGGTCATACCTGCAAGGCTCGTGTCCAACCTTGTGGTCATTTCGAAGGTCGCGCACTTAAGCACAACATGGTGTAGAATCTAAGAGGCAGGCCTGGCCGCCAATAAAGCCCTGCCTGTCTACTGCTGTGTTACAAATGGCTTGCAACCGCACAGCACGGTTCGGAAGCAG
>DUWJ01000444.1 GCA_012842765.1 Bacillota bacterium
GTGCAAAGCTGACATGGATGCGGCAGCCCCACTATTACGCCGGTCTTTACTCGTACACTTATTCTGCAGGTCTGACCTGCGCAACTGTTGTGGCGCAGTCTGTGCGCGAGGAGGGCTCGCGAGCTGCTGAAAGATGGGTGAATGTGCTGAAACAAGGGGGCTCAATGGCACCTTTGGAATTGATGAAAACGGCCGGCGTCGATCTGGAGGACGCGGCTACTATTGGCGATGCAGTGGACTATGTGGGGCGAATTGTGGACGAGGTGGACAGAGGTTTTGGAGGACAGCCTCACTGAGCCGCTCAGCTTCGTCAAGGCCATGACGGGATAGGGGGCGGGTATTGAAGAAGGAAGCGCCGCGACGGTGCAGAAACCGGTCGCGGGCTCCCTAGCTATTAGCTATTGCTGGACTTGCTTTCGGGCTCGCCGTCTGACTCGCAAGCAGAGTCCGCTGGCTCGTGGTGACCACTGTAGGCTGGAATAGACGAAAGCGAATTGAGATACTCGTCCCGCTGAATTGGGGTGAGGTATTTTTCCATGAGGCGAACGTCGCGAATCTCCGGTTCTAACTCGATGAGGAGCTCGACGGGAACACTCGCCCATATTCTTCTTTTGCCTGCCGTAATAGGGAGAATATTCGAAATAGACTCACATGTAGTCGGCGAAGGGATGACTCTGCAGGCGTCTGCTGAAGGCGAGTCGAGTTTCCCATCGTCATTCTTGCTCCAGTTGAACAATGCTGCCCTGGGGCTTGCGGCCTCAACTTCGAGTCCTTCTTCGGCCTTTGCTTCACTGGACGAAAAGTCAATTCGGAGCATGCAAGTCTCATCAAATCCCGCTGCCACAAAGAGACGGGGGAGGTTGTACACGCGATAAGTTTGCACATAATCGATTTCAAGTTCAACGAGGTGTTCCGACCTGTCGCATATGTCTGACACAGATGACAGGACAGAAGGGTTGGCGCGAACAGCGGTCACTATCTTCCCCTGCCTAGGATCCACGCAGATGAACTCCTCTGGCGCTTCCGACTCTTCTTTGGGCGTCATTGCTGTGCCCGCAGGGATCAGTTCGTGCTCTGAGCCGTCAGCCAAAAGAAGGGATATGTCAGAGACCAGCCTGGGTATGCAGTTGCGATAGGCCATGATCGCTGCCCCTTCGGCGATCAGGGTTGAGGAAGCGGAAGGCCTCACTATGCGATCCGGGGTCATCAGGCGTCCAAAGCCCTCTACAACCGGGGGCAGATTTGTGCTTTCTCCGATGAGCAGGCAGAGATCTACGTCGGATGGCTTGGCGCCTGCCGATGAGAGCATCTCTTCTGTCGCCTGAAGGACACGGTCGACAATGGGCCTGATCAAATCCTCAAACTCGGCTTTGGAGAAAGACTCTTCGATATCGTAGTCAACCCCGTCCACGCTGCAGAACCCGGCCTTTGCGATCTGTGTCTCGCTATCCGAGCTGAGAGCGATTTTCGCCTGTTCTGCCGCGCTTAGCAGTGCCTCTTCAGGAGCCAAACCGGGCATCGCTTCCTCCAGTTTCTGACGAGATAGGCCGTTGCGCTTCATAAAACGTTTGAGCGCTTCTTCTGCGAGGAGGGCATCGATATCATCGCCGGCTACATCGTCGAGGGAGCAACTTGCTACTTCGACGAGGCAATCATCGGTCATTATGACCAAGGTTATTTCCACATTCCCGGCGCCCCAGTCCGCCACGACGACTCTGCGGCGTTCGGATGCATCGATGGGCTCGCGTTCGAGATATCCGACGAGCGCAGCGAGGGGCTCGGACACGAGGAAGCTGGGACTAAAACCTGCAGCCTTGGCTGCCCTCATGATCTCTTTGCGTTGATCCCGAGTGAGAGAGTTCGGGATTGCGATGACAAATCTATCATCTTGCTCGGGCGAGATTTTCGCTTCTTTCAGCAAGAAGTTGAATATCACTTCAGTTGCTGTTTCTGTGGATATCGTGCGCGTTGCCAGAGTGACGGTGTCGTCTGATGCAAGACGCCTCTTGACGGATTTGATGAATGCATGGTCAGGGTCTCCGAGAAGGGACGAATACGCGTCCTTCGCTTCGGTTCCCACACGCGGTTGCCTGCGCTTTTGATACCAAACAAGCGACGGATGCCCGTGGCCGTCTGCGAGCAGGGCTTCAGCACTTTTCCCATCAAACGTTGCCAACATAGAATTAGCTGTTCCAAAATCTACTCCTATACCACGCATCAGCACAGTTCCACCTCTTAACATGTTTGCTGCCCATGAAAGGGTTTCTGGGCGTATATTACTATAGTACCATCAATATCCGAAATAAGAAACCCGGTCCAAGAAAGCAATACA
>DUWJ01000480.1 GCA_012842765.1 Bacillota bacterium
CCCGATTGCTGCCCCTGCCGTGGAAAGCACAAACCCAACCCTGCTGCCGAAGGCCTCCCGCCCCGAGCCCGATCGAGCAACAGTGCATCCCTCTGTCCTCATGCAAAACCCCGGCACCCGCGCCACCCCCGCATCCCGCTCACACTACGCCGCCCGTTTCGGCAACCTGCATGGTGATGAAAGCGCCCATCTTCTGCCTATACATTCCATGCAAACAGTTTGAAGCTATATGCCATCTGGGTCACGTCTTGTCAAATGGTGTAAATTGCGAGGCATTTGCGTTGTAGCCGATTTTTCGCGCATGCCAGTTACATACTTTAATCGAGTAGGGTGGCGCCAGGTAATCAGCCTGGCGTCATCCCTCTCACAGAACCGTGCGTACGGGCCTCGTACACGGCTCCTGGCAAACCTCAGTCCCTACGCTTCGTGGAAAAGATGCAAGATGCCCACCTCGTATTTGGTGAGGTCAATCAGCCCGATCTCATCGAACCAAGCCTGAGGGAACGTCATGTTGACCAGTGGGCTCGCCGAGTTCCTCCATGTCCTCATGGATATCCTCAGGAACTCACCTGAGTAGTCCCGTCTTCGGAGCGCTTTATGCAGGCCCCTCCAGGTTTTCCACTCCCTCATCTTCTTCATCCTCAGCCGCCGCCTTATCCACCCCATCAAAGTAGCTACCACCGTCTCGCAGTTCGCAATCCTGAAGTAGTTGATCCATCCACGAAGGAATCGATTCAGTCGCTCCACCATCTGCTCAACACTCATCCCGTGGTTGCGTTGAGTCAGCTTGCGGACAGTATCCTTGAACTTTGCCAGCTTCTTGGGGTGTATGCTTACACCTTGGGGTATATGACGAATCCAAGATAAGGCACACCCTCGTAGACGCTGATTATGTGCGTTTTATCCTTGTTCACAACGAACTTCAGCTCGCCTTCAAGGATTTCGCACAATATCTCCAAGAACTTCTCCGCTTGTCGCTTCGTCCGCGCAAAGACGAGGATATCATCGGCGTATCGAACTATCCTGATATTCTTTGATTTTGTCTTTTGATCAAAGTAGTTAAGATAGATATTGGCAAGAGGCGGCTATACTACTCCGCCTTACGGACTGCCTATGGTTGTTTCCTCCCAGACCCCATCTTTCATGACCCCTGCCTTAAGGAATTTCCGGATCAGCTTGAGTACGCTTCGGTCGCTGACCTTTCGCTTCACGGACTCGATGATAAGATCATAGTCGAGACGATCAAAGCGTTTTGACAGATCCATACCCACCACGTGCCCAAGGCCATAGCAGTTAATAAACATGTCTGCCTTTGCCACTGCCTGATGGTAGGAGCGCCCGGGTCAGTATCCATAGCTCGGTGGATGGAATTCAGGGTCGAAGATAGGTTGAAGCATATTGAGCAACGCTTGCTGCACTACTATATCCCGAACGGTGGGTATGCCAAGCGGCCTCTTGCTTCCGTCTGGCTTCAGTATCTCCACCCGCCGCACAAGACTTGGTTCGTAAGATCCTGATCTGAGCTCCTGATGAATCTCTGCCAGCTTGGCTTCCAGGTTCTCGCCAAAGGCCTCCACGGTCTCACCGTCTATCCCGAGAGCCCCGTTGTTAGCCCTGACGGTTCTGTATGCAGCTCTAAGGTTGTCTATTCGGTAGACCTTGTCGATCAAGCTGTAGTATTTCATCAACTAGCCGCTTCATCTCACCTTACTTCCTTTGCTTCTCACTTGCATGGCTACAGTTTCTTCCCAAATACTCACGTGACGTCTCTAGCTCGAAGGCAATCTACCCCGCCGAACTTTGATACTCTGCTGAGCGGGCACAGGGCCCAGCAGGCTCGTCATCCCCGGTTCCCCCGTTCCCATCGGCATTTCAGCCTCTGTTATCTCTCTCCCATGCTTGCCTGTTGCTAGGTTGCACGCTTTGGTTTGCCTTCGTCCCTTTGCAACTGCATAGGCTTTTGACCCATGCAGCCCAGCGGCTTTAGACCGCTGTCCCCTCAGTTTTATCCTCCAGCCTGTTGTCAGCTTTCATAGGCTGAGGGTTCACAACTACTACAGACTCACCTGCCACCCCACGCCACATATTCCCATCCTTGCATCCCCGCTTGTTTGGGCTTACCAGCTCTCTGTATGATGCAAAGCTTCCCCAGTTAAGTCTGTCTGCCTGAACACGAATCCGTCCGTCCTAACCTCCCAGGTTATCCAGTCCAGCCTTCGGACTTTCCCATGTCGCGCAGGGTTACCAACCTGACAGGCCGACTTTGGTTCGCTTTCGCTACGTTCCGTGTTGCCCCTTAAAGTTTCCTTCAGATCCCGTCACTCTAGACGACGCCATTATCTACAGGTTGTCTTCCCGCTGGTTGGGTGACAGGACTTCTTTCAGTGCATCGGCTCAACAGACATGCCGGGCAAACACAAGAAACAGGGGCTGCACTCAGGCAAACCCCTGCTTACTATGGTCGTCATCTCTTGTCTGACAACTAATCTATGTGAAGAGTCTTAGTCACTGTTCCACCTCGGGTTGAACGAACTACTATGCTAGCAGTTCCCTTACCCGACACAGTCCAGGTGACCGTCTTCGTGTGGCCATCAGCTTGCAGAGCGCCTGCAAAGAAACCAATATTCTGCCTCAATGAAGGCGAGCCACTGGCACGCGAGAGCCCTTCTCCCAGGCGTAGCTCCGCGTAGCCTTCTTTGACTATTTTTACAAGCCATGCCTGCTCTAGTGCATCGGGCAAGAATCCCTTGTTACTTATAGTGATCGCAATGGTTGTTGTACCATCGTCGTTATATACCATGTTCATATCAGTTATGGCAAGCAGCGGGAGAGACTTAGCCAATAGCATGTTGAACCGGGTTTCTTTTTCCACAGCAGTTTGCAGATAGCTGCCTGCGGGTGCATTCTGAGTCCAGAATTTTGGATTCCACCCTCCTATCTCAACCAATCCAAGCTGAGGATGTTCGTATGGAGTCCAGTCCTTGAACAGCATGCCACGTATCTCTTCTACATTATCGTTCATCCATAGCCTGTCCAGCATGTCTATTACACCATCACCATTGAAATCCTCAACGTAATCCTGATTGCCCCACAACTCATCACCGTACCAAATCGCTCCGAATTGGAAGTATCCAAAGTCGGGCGAGTGTCCAAATAGTGGGTTTCCTCGACCATAGTCTTGATATACGTCGCCTGCTCTCGCGTAACCGCTTAACTTGCGCCCCTCATCATCGAAGTACACGTAGTATCTTAAGTCAGAGGGGAACATCGATTCCTCACTTTTACTAGTCGAAGGCGGCCTAAGATGCATTGGCACCGCAGTATCCATTGTCTGGCAAATAGATATATTGGGGTGGCTAAGGAGGAATAATACTATCGACCGTATCTCTGGTTCAGATAGTGGGTATTCGCCGGCCCCACTTTGAGTCCAACCCATTCCAGTAGCTTCAGTCATTGGACGCCAATTCTCGGGGTAGTTTCTGTGAAGGTCAAGACCGCCGATTCCGTCTTCATTGAAGCGTCCGTCCTCGTCATTATCAAGCCCTTCAGAATACACCCGATAATCGCCATAGCCAGATCCTACACTTCTCATGAGACGACCGCTGGGATCGGCCGGATCAACAACGTAGTTCCCATTCCCGGGTCCTACATATTGCCTCATCTGCCTCAGAAAACCATCACCATCCAGATCGTCACCAGGATCTTCGTCGAGAAGGCCATCACCATCATTATCCATTGGCCTGTTGGTAGAACGATTAGTTTGGGCAGTACATAGATACAACTCTGCACCGTCTGGATTTTCCATGGGGCGCACATAGAAAGTACAGGTATCAACCAGGTGCGTTATCTCGGAATCAACACCATAGCCCGTAAGCAGCCTATTGGCAAAATCCAAAGCTGCTACTCTAGCAGTGACTTCTCCAGAATGCCGGTTGCCGCCGACCCACATTGCTGGCTTCCAGTCGGGATTGCCAGTCTTCTTATTGGAGATAGTCATCTGCCAGATGTCTCTGCCCTCATACGAAACACCATTTACGTACAGATCCACGAGGTCGGGATAGTCTCTAGCCCACTTCTTCATTAAGCTCACAACTTCATCATACGTAGGGTAATGTTGGGCATCGAACTCACCTGGTTCTATTGGATGAGTTTCAGGATAATTTACACGTGGTATCACTATGGGCATCAAATCAGGGCTAGCTTGCCAAACCATATATGGAGCCGTGGATGATACCATACCACTTAACATGAGGAACAGCACTGTACCAATAACCAGTGTACGCCATACACGCTTCATCGGCAGTTTTCCTCCTTCTCTGTTCTTGGCTCATAGTGGCGACTTGACCACTCGGCGCATTTGCGACAAGGCCGGCTGGTTGTAGGCAAACATGAATCCTGCTAGAGCTACAGAATTTGCACATGTCACCTCCACTGCTTTCGATGGTGCTAGTTGACTCTGTCCCGGTCGACTACTGACAGTCATCAGTTGATTTCTACAACCTGCCTTTATAACCTCCTGAAACTTACATATAAATTCATAGATCCACCACTAAACAGCAAGAATGGCTTAGGTACTCACACGTAATCAGACACCATGCACGATGTTTAGGAAATGGCTTAAGAAGGTCTGTAATCAAGATCCATGTGTGTGCGGGTTTGTGCCGTCAAAAGCCTAAAGCGGCTTTGCTCTGCAATGATAGTCAAGCAAGATACCGACATGCTGATCTTACACAACATATAGAGACTCTCTCACATAACTTGACCACAATCGTTGCAGCGCGATATGAATCGCCCCAATAATGGAACATACTCGGAACTCCGGTGCGAGGCTGCAGATATCCTCGGCATCTATCAAGAGGAGAGAGAGGATGGACCAGAGAAGTATTAGGCCAAATCACTGGTCGGAGGTATCAAGCTGACATGCATCGACGACTGATAACGGCGCTCCTCTGCCTGATCCTCATGAGCCTCTGCAGCATCGCTGCCGCGCAGCGGGAAACGGAGATCAGAATCGGCGTCTACGAACCCATGACCGGGGCCATGGCAGCTGGCGGCCAGATGACAA
>DUWJ01000089.1 GCA_012842765.1 Bacillota bacterium
CACTCCGTTCGAGCGTTGACCTACGTAGAGAGTATTGGCATCTGTTAGAAACGGGTTGCCTCCCACTGCTCTCACTTTATCGACTACCCTCCGCACTAGCTGCGGCGGCACGAATGATAGGTTTCCGGGCTCCCCTACATGCAGCTTAATTGCAACAAGGTCGCCCTTGGATATACCTTTGCCTATATCGGCGGCGTCGAGCAGCCGCGACATCTTGTCGGGCAAACTCACGCCGTGGTCATCCTTTGCACTGACGAAGTACACCTTCGGTGGCATCAAGTCTCCTCCTCGCTAACACGCGTTGCTTGCTGATGCTATTTTGACATGCACATGCCATTCACCTCCATCCACCCCGCATCCAGGCGCACGCCGATTGCTGCCCAAGGCTGAGCACCAGAAGCCCTGCTATCATGTGCAGGCACTGTCGAGCCGTTTGCGTGCTTGGTATGAATGGCAGCAAGGGCCGGTGCTTCCTGTCGGAGATAGGCTGGGAAAACGGAGTCTAACCCCACGAGCCGTCGTCCCTCGCACGCCCCAAATTCTCCGGCACAACCCAACCTGTGCAGTGTTTGACATCGAAACGGCCAAATGATAGCATATGGTGCAGATATGAGCGGTACGGTTCGGTAGATCCGGCCCGGCGGAAGAGGTGGTTTTTATGTCCTACATGATGATTGAGCGTTCTTCGCACGAATATTGTCCAACCCACCGTTCGCCGGTTGTCGCACAGGCCGATCTGAACAGGTAGTTGCCGTTGGACGGCATGGGCAAGCGCTTGTCTGCTCAAGCTCGGCTTGGCCCGCAAAGCATTCGTTCACATGCAGGCTGTATGCCATCTGCGGTCCATGCGTAGAGGCTTTGCCCTGTCCTGATGATCGATTCTACACGAGCGTGATATGCGCGCCTGCGGAAGCGGGCGCGCTTTGTTGTTCTGCCGCTTCAGGCTGCTGCGGAACAAGCCGGATTGCGTCCGTTTCCTCCATGGCGACAACGGGACGTTGGGCACGTCGACGATCCACCACACGCACAGGAGGCATCGGACGAATTGAACAGTGATCTATTGCAGGGCGTTGTTCTTCAAGCATCTTCTTTCTTTGAAGTAGAGACATCATGTGGCAGCGTCTTCTGCACGGCACGGTCCAAGGCGGTATCTCCGCTGGCACAAGCAGGCGGGATCGTGCCTGGAGATAGGGTCGCGATAACGCTCACGCCGGACGGCAGGGGCGTTATCGAGGAAGTGATGCCGCGCAAAACTCAGTTTTCGCGGAAAGTGGCAGGCAAGCGCCGAGATGAACAGGTTATCGCCGCGAACTTGGATCAGGTGGTCATAGTGTTCGCCGCGGCCAACCCGCCCATGAAAGAGACCGCCATAAACAGATATCTAACTACAGCGGAATACTGCGGCCTCAGATCCGTCGTATGCATCAATAAGGCGGACCTGGTATCCATAGAGGTTCTCGGGGAAAAGATGTCGGTCTACAGCGATATCGGGTATGACGTCATCATAGCATCTACCGTGTCGGGTGTCGGCATCAGCACGCTGCGCGAGACTCTTTCCGGCAAGATGTCGGCTCTTGTCGGGCCGTCCGGGGTAGGAAAGTCGTCGCTCATCAGCGCCGTCGAGCCGGGCCTGGATCTTGCAGTAGGTGATGTAAGCGGAAGCACCGGAAAAGGCAGACATACGACAACTTCTGGACGGCTGATCAAGCTGGCAGGCGGCGGATACGTGGCGGACACCCCAGGGATGAGGGAATTCGGGTTCTACCGTATCCCACGCCAAGAACTAGCATGGTGTTTCAGGGAGTTCCGGCCGCACATAGATGCGTGCAAGTTCTGGGACTGCACCCACACAACAGAACCAGGGTGCCGCCTCCGAGAAGCCGTAGAACAAGGCCTAGTTTCACAGGCACGATATGAACATTATGTGAGACTTATGGAAGAGATGCGGTAGGGCATTCGCCAGCCCTCTGCGCAGGTTGTGGAGAGTACGACCCCGCAGAGGGCTGTTTTTCAAGCTATCTGGCTGATGACTTCATATAGCATTCCTGCCACCCCGGTCCGCGTGGCATATACAAGCCGGGTGGACTTTGGACACGCACCTTTATATGTGTAGCTGACAGTGTGTTTGATCGGGGTGTTGGCCCAGACTATCATCAAATCGGCCCAGCGGGCGTATTCTGCGGCAAGCTGGCTGGCCCGGCCGGGTTTGGTTCCGTCGACGAACCGGAATTCTACACCGCTACCACAAGCGTGGGCAGCTATCTCGTTGTGGCCGGCCTTCGTGCCGCCCACGATAACGACCCGGCGGATCTGCCGCCTTTCAAAGACCAGCGCTGCTGCCTTTAGCGACCTGCATGATTTTGCGCCCCTGCACACTTGGCACCCGTCTTCTGCAACAGTGACGATTTCCCGCCCACGAGCCTCCATGCCTGCAATCGCCTGGCACCATGGATCGTCGCACACACGATACAGTTCCCTTGCAAGAACCTCACGGACCCGGGACAGCTTCTGCACGCTTATGTTCTTCTTCCGGTGGTTTGTGAGGCCGTTGCGCACGAGCGTCTCCCGAGCAGATCGACTGGCAGCTAAAGTGTTAAACCCCTCCTCCGCCAACAAAGCAGCGATGGAAATATCCTGTGCCATCTGCGTCAGCCTCCCTCCGTACTTCCGGTAAGACAAGGATAACAGATAGCCCCGGCACAGACTTGTCAGTTACGTCCGATATAATGCTGTAAAAAGGCCACTGGTTACAAATTGAATGCGCCTCACGCGAGAGCATGATGTTGACTTCCACATTAGCCCCAATCTACCTGAGCCTGTTGTCTAGGAAGGGTCTCTACTATCAATAAGTCTTCTTCCACCCACTTTATGTCCATTTCAAGTTGGCCATTAACACATCTACTCGCAACCGCCTCAAAATACCGGGAAAGCAGGCGTCGGACGTTGTGGTCGTCTTCTACTACAAGGACAGTCAGTATCTTCAAGCGCAATACGGTGTGCCTCCTTCAGGTACCCGGTTGAGGTGGACAACGAGTCGTTTTGAAACAAGGCAGCACATTCTGCGCTGGCGACACCAGCATTTAATCCATGCATTCGAGTAAGGTGAGGCTACGTCTCAAGCTGCATCTACTCTCTTCGAAGCTTTGAAGCAAGCCTGTTGACGGCGTCTGATATGTCTGAAAGCTCCTGGGTCGCCCGGAACTCCATATCGAGCTCCATATCGCCCTCTGATATCTTCAAGCTCGCCTCGGCAGCTGACCCCACCATCTGGGATATTCTCTTTGCACCCTGCTTGGCTATGACGGCACTGATCCAGAAAGAAACCGCCACTGCAGCGGTAACAAGTAGATAGATGCCAGTTGCATCCTTCCTAACGCCGAACAGGCGGGTCCACGTGACCTCAATTGTGCCGTCATGCCATTTTCGGGCCGCCCAGACCACTGACCCGCTGGTCCAAGGGACATTTCCGTGGCCGGATCCCTTTCCCCGATCCTGCACCCGCTGAACATCCGGCCATGTGTCAACATAGTCTCCAACTGCATCAGGGGCTATATTCAAGGTTCCACCCCGGTCCTTGGCAAGCAAGCCGCCCAACAGGCCCCTCTCTCCTTTCCGGATGCCGGCCTCCAGATCCCGAAGCATAGTGCGGGCTGCTGATTTCGATATGATAGAATCAACAGCAACGAGCGAGAGTACTAGAACAATGACGAAACTTATAA
>DUWJ01000450.1 GCA_012842765.1 Bacillota bacterium
AACACGCCGCGTGGAGCCCACTCCAGCGCAGTCATATACAGCATCGTGCAGACGGCCAAAGAGAATGGATTGAACCCGTTTGCTTACCTTTGCTACGTGTTTGAGAGAATGCCGAACATCGATATCAACGACCCGGCTGCACTCGATGAGCTGTTGCCATACTCCAAGAGCCTACCCGACGCCTGCCAGACGCCAAGATAGCAACAAGATCATATCCTAGCCCCCGCTTGATATCCAGGTGGGGGCTATTTGACGCTTACTTTCATGCACATTCAGATGATTGAAATAGCCGCGCAACCTGCCCGGTAGCGTGGACGCAGCCTTCGTCATGCAGGTTCCGCCTTTGACGCCGATCAATACTGAGAGGTCTTCTGGAGGTGTTTCTTTCTTTAAACAGAAGTTGTAGTCTTTAAGCAGAAGTGGTCACGAGAACGGACTTCATTGTACGCAAATACGGCAGCGCGAACCCCTAATCAGTTGACCGCCATGCTTTGCGATGATAAATCAATAGCCGTTCCAGAGGTCAGTGCCTGGATGCAGGGAGGGGAGCCTCGGGCTACCCGGGGACCGGGGAGAACTGGCACATCAGCCGCTCCATTGCGCGGCCATCGTGATCCAAGGCAGCATTGGCATCAGTCCAAAAGAAGTGGGTGTTTTGTATGAGGTCAGAGATAGGGTTGATCGGCCTGGGAGTGATGGGGCAAGGCCTGGCTGTGAACATGGCGATCCACGGCCATCGGGTATCTGTGTTCAATCCCACTCCCGAACTCTTCGATGAGTTCATGCGGGGCCGGGCTGCCCTCTATCCGTCCATAGAGGGAGCTGCCGATATCCGTCAATTAGTGGACTCGCTGGAGTGCCCAAGGCGCATCATGCTAATGATCAAGAGCGGCCCGCCAGTGGACAGTGTCATATCGGAACTGGTGGATTTCCTGTCTCCTGGCGACATCATTATCGACGCAGGCAATTCTCATTTTAAGGACACAATCAGACGCACGCGGGAGCTTGCGGCCAGAGGCCTGCTTTACCTCGGAATAGGAATATCCGGAGGCGAGGAAGGGGCTTTGCACGGCCCGAGCATCATGGCTGGAGGGTCTGAGGCAGCGTGGCGTTCTGTAGAAAACATACTATCCGATATTGCGGCCAAGGCAGGCGGAACGGTGCAATGCAGCGGCTATCTTGGGCCCGACGGTTCGGGCCATTTCGCCAAGATGGTCCACAACGGGATCGAATACGCAAGCATGCAGCTGGTAGCTGAGACTTACCATATGATGCGCTGCTTTCTGCGGATGAACCCGGAAGAAATATCTGATGTTTTCCGCATCTGGAATACCCGGAGGCTTCAATCATATCTTATCGAGATCACTTCGAGCATATTGGCGCATTCAGACGGCTCCACAGGCAAGCCCATAGTTGACATGATAAAGGATGCTGCGCAGCAGAAGGGAACTGGGATGTGGAGTGTGTTTGCGGCCTTGGAACTGGGCGTTCCCGTGCCAACGATAGCAGCGGCAGTTGAGGCAAGAAACATGTCGGCCCTCAAGGAGCAGCGCGAGAGGGCCTCCGGGATCCTGGCAGGCCCAGGCCTTTCATCACCCGTAAGTGTGGCGGAAGCATCCAGGAAGGGGCAGATGATCGAGGAAATTGAAGATGCCCTGTACGCATCCTTAGTGTGCGCTTACGCACAGGGATTCGCTCTCCTCTGTGCGGCCTCCATAGCATATGGCTGGAATCTGGACAGTGGACAGATTGCTTCTCTGTGGACCGGGGGGTGCATCATAAGGGCTGCATTCTTGAACCAGATTCGAGAGGCATTCGACCGCAACCGCGGCCTCTGCAATCTTCTTCTCGACGAGTTCTTCGCCGGCGAGGTTGCTTCATGCCAGGATGGCTGGAGATCTACAGTAGCTGCTGCTGCAAACGGAGGTCTGCCGGCGCCTGCAATGGCCTCGGCGCTTTCATACTACGACTCTTACCGTTTGCAGGTGTTGCCCGCCAATTTGATTCAGGCGCAGAGAGATTACTTCGGCGCCCATACCTACAAAAGAATTGACGCTGATGGTGCATTCCACACTCACTGGCCGACAGGCCGGGAGAGGCCTGTCGGCTAAGTAAGTCTGAGCAAGTCTTTCCGCTATTGATTAGCTTGCGCTATGATACCTGATAACGAATGTTTGGCATCTAAGGAACTCTCGACAAGTTTCCGTGCAATTCCCGGGTCTGCATTGCCCGCAATTCAGAGCCTAGCCGCCCAGTTAAGCCAGGATGCCTTTTGCGAGTTACCTAGATATGTTCCACAAGGTTCGGGGGCGTTTATCCCATTCTCGCTGAGGCAACAGCTTCCACGAACTTCCTTGAATGCGCGGCAAGATCATCCCAACGCTTCTCGCGGATCATTGCCTTATCGGTAAGGGCGCTTCCCACACCAACGAAACTCGCCCCAGCCTTAATGAAGTCTCCAGCATTCGACAGGTTCACTCCGCCTGTTGGCGTCAGCCTGATATCCGGGAAGGGGCCCCTCATGTCCTTGAAGAACTCCGGCCCTAGCTTGGTGGCGGGGAAAACCTTGACTGCATCTGCGCCTGCTTCCCATGCCAGGAGTATCTCTGTAGGCGTGAAAGCCCCCGGAATGACTATCTTTGAGTACCGTTTGGCCATGGAAAGAATCTCGGGTTTGTAGACAGGGGAGACGACAAATTCGGCTCCGGCGAGAAGTGCCAGCCTGGTCGTCTCTGGATCAAGAACAGTACCAACGCCGACAACAACGTCGTCCCCAAGTTCGGCCACAACCTTTTCTATCCCTTCAATCGCGTTGGGAACCGTCATTGTAATCTCGATTGCCTTTACGCCTCCTGCGCTGACCGCGCGCGTTATATCCAGCAATTGAGATGAATCATTGGCACGAATTACCGCAACAACTCCGCAATCCACGATTACTTGAAGATTATTTTCTTTGGATGGCAATGTCATTACTGCTCCCCCCCTAACATTCAGTATGGTCTAATGCCCACGTCAGCCTATCAATTCGGCACAGCTCCGACTAATACCTTCAAGCCGATGTCGAAAAATTCGATATTCCCAGGGAGGAGTTTTGGGGATGATGAAGAAAATCTTTTTCATACAGCGCGCACATGATTGACCGGTTTCAGAAGTGATGCAGATGGGGAGAGGTTCAATGACAC
>DUWJ01000090.1 GCA_012842765.1 Bacillota bacterium
ACATTTATAGGTAATATATAGGAAGTAATGTATATTGGGGCATACTGAGGTCGGATTGACCTCGTTTTGGGCTCGGCTTGGTGCTATATTTCTCCAATAATAGACATAGCATGCCACATAGCATCCAGATAAACCAATTAACCCTCACGTTATGTTAACCTACATTTTGACCCTACGATTTTTTCGTAGCATAGGAAAAAACATTACGAGAAAATCGTAGTGTCGGTGGCGATCGACCCACTCGTCGCATGGTTGACGAGTCTGCCTCTATAGCTCACACGAACAATGAAGCCGAGGACCGCAGGCTTTATCCCCAGCGCACTCTCAGTCGCAGCTTTCACTCTGCCTTTGAGTTTTGGCGAGATGACCCATATAGCTATCGTAGATCTGAGTAAGTTCGCTTACTATTGGCCCTCGCTGTCTATATTGCCGCAGTGGCAGCCACGCAACCTTTTGGAGCATTACTCGAAGGTTTAGGTCTTCTGCGGTTACCTCTACAAGCCGGACACCGTGCCGTGCACAAATCCCTGCCTTCGTATTGTCGCGGCGTTGCTGTTCAACCAGTGCCAACGGATCCGGATACATCAGGGTCGTCTGGAAGTGCTGCTGGCCTTGAAACTCGAAAGCTGTTCTCAACCCCTTATACTCACGATCAAACTCCATTTTGTGCCCTGTTGATGTCTGCCGAAGCCATTCAGGCCTCGAGTGGTCGAGGTAGTCAGCTGACACGACAAGATAGTCGAGCCAACAAGTCATCAGCCATTCACCAAGATACGGGACATTCCACCTGTCGTTCCGTATTGACTTGGCAATCTCCGATTCCACCCTAACCGGCCAGGTGGTGACGATTTGCCTCTGGCGAGCGCTAGGTTGCCTTAGATCCATAACCCATCCTTTGGATTTTAGATGTGCAACCGCTGCTCGTGCCGAGTCCAGTGATGAGCCAATGCCTGCAGCGATGTTGCTGATTGATTCCGGGCGCCTTCCAATCAGGAACAGGTAGACACTCTGAGCCCGTGGACAGGCTCGAGTATCATTGAACAGAGCCTCTGGGATTGTGTGCTGAATGTGCTGTCGGAAGGACAACGCATTTCACCTCACGAAAAAGCAGGTCAAGAACGTATTGATATTATCCACATAATACCATCCACGGGTCGTGCAGGCAATATGGTCAGACGTTTGTCATCCTGGTTAGCCTGAAAGAACATCTCGTTGCGGGCAGATACTTCGAGAAGGGCCTAAGGTAAAGGCCTTTAGCACTGAATGGAGAAATCAAGCTTGGAGACTATCATGTTCGTTGGCTTGTCAAAAAACTCTGCGGATCTTGAAAACCGGGCGAAAAAGGAGTGGCTGAGACTGTGAATAGGACGGGATCAGAGACGCCAATAAGGATCGAAGTTGAGGCGACGGGTGGAACCTCTGTTGCAGCGGGCGACAGGGTGCGCTGTGGTCAGGACTTGGGCATTTCCCCCGACTTTAGTGAACGTGTTGTGTGTCATGCCGATGGTTTGGTAGAAGCTTGTGTCTTCAACCCTGATACGCACAGGTTTGAGATAACAATCGTTCCCGATAATGCAAAAAAGGAGTAGAGTAGACTTGCATCCGCAATACGGTTTGATGAGAACTGGCTGAGCGGCCGAAGGAGGACTAGAAAAGTGGTAAGGCATGTAGTCATGTGGAGCCTCGCAGATGAGGCTGCTGGCGGCGTTAAGCAGCAAAACGCAGCCATTATCAAGGAGGGGCTTGAAGCCCTTGTCGGGAAGATTGAAGGCTTAATCGGCCTGGAAGTAGGCATCAATGCCCTCGAACTTGCTGGAAACTACGACATAGTGCTCATAGCTGATTTCCAGGACGAAGCTGCTTTGGAGCGTTATCAGGTCCATCCCGAGCACGTGAAAGTAGCCGACTTCATAAAGAAGGTCAGGCTGGAGCGGGTTGCCGTGGATTACTTAATGTAGCATCCATAACAGATACAGATACCCGACAGATTTCCGGCCTCAGCCCAGCTTCTTCATGCTCTCCAGCATCTTCGGCACACCTGTAGTTGCTTTTTCCATGATGTGAGTGACTTCGCGCAACGATGAAAGAGCAACCTCCTTGGGATCTACCAGAAACACAGGAGCGTCAGAAGGAACGAACTGAACCAGTGCTGCGGCGGGGTAGACCACGAGGGAACTGCCTACTACGGCGAAAATGTCGGCGCTCTGGGCGATCTCCGCCGCTTCGGCCATTGCCGGCACAGGCTCCCCGAACCAGACCACGTGCGGCCTGAGTTGAGATCC
>DUWJ01000091.1 GCA_012842765.1 Bacillota bacterium
GAAATCCTGCTCGGGGGCGGCTGCCTCTCGTGCTTACAGAGGGAAGAGATAGCGAAGATCGTTGCGGTGGTTCCCCAGGATACACGGGTCGGATTCGACTTTTCGGTGGAGGAGTTCGTGATGATGGGGCGGATCCCTCACCTCAAGAGGTTCTCGCGGGAAACGCGCAAAGATCGGGAGGCGGTGCGCTGGGCGATTGAATCGACCGGCATGGCCCCTTTTGCTCAAAGACTTGTCACATCACTGAGCGGTGGAGAGAGGCAGCGTGCCGCCATCGCTCGGGCGCTCGCTCAGGAGCCTAAAGTCCTCCTTCTAGATGAGCCCACATCCCACCTGGACATAAGGCGACAAGTGGAGATCTTGGACCTGGTCAAGATCATGAGCCTCGAACGCGACATTACCGTGGTCGGGGTATTTCATGACCTGAGCCTTGCATCCATGTACTGTGATGAGATTCTGATGATGACAGAAGGCGAAGCCCGCTATTCTGGCACGCCTGAGGAGGTTTTGACGCAGGAAAACGTGGGGAGTCTGTATGGAGATAGAGTTGTGGTGACTGATCACCCTGTGCACTCTACTCCGCTCGTAGCGCCGCGCTCCTGTGCCCTGCTGAACAAGGACAACGAGCCTGGCTACGTAACTGGCATCGAGAACAAGCCTTGCGAGGCGGGCGAACTCGGCAAATCAGACCGGCCGGACAAGTCTGGACGGCTCACCCTCATTACAGGGGGCGCAAGGAGCGGGAAGAGCTCATTTGCCGAGCGCATGGCTGCTGAGGCTGGGACTAAGGTCATGTATGTAGCGACATGCGAGCCCATGGACGAAGAGATGCGTGCTCGGGTGAGCCGGCATCGTGAGCGAAGGCCGAAGTGGTGGATTACGGTGGAGGAGCCTGTTGATGTTGCTGCGACAATCGCGAACGAGGCGAGTAACTACGATGCGGTGCTAGTCGATTGCCTCGGCCTTTTTGTCAGCAACCACCTGTTTGCGCAGGACGAAGAGGCTGATGATCAATCCAAGACAGAGGCCGTGCTGGCCGAGGTTGCAAGATTTGCCGAGGCGGCACGCGATGCCGGTTCCCACGTCATTGTCGTTACCAACGAGGTTGGGATGGGCGTTGTGCCTGCATATCCCCTCGGGCGTCTCTTCAGGGATGTGCTCGGATGGGCCAACCAAATCGTGGCTGAAGAGGCAGACGAGGTCTATCTGTGCGTGGCGGGGGAGCCCGTCAGGATAAAACCTCGGGGTGAAGCAGGAGTTGGTGAACGATTGCGGGCAGTCAACCGATCCGAGTCTCCAAGGCCTCGCCTTGAAAGAATAAGGGACCTCCTCATATACAACATGCCCGATGGGGCGGCGCTTGTCGTGTCGTGTGACTCGGCAGGTGCCATCGGCCCCAAAGGGCGCGATGTGATTGCAACGTCAGGCTACGTACTGGGCAGGTACATCACTCGCGTTGCTCTCATGGAACTTATCGCATGCGGCGCACAACCTATCCTGGTGGTGGACGCGCTCTGCGTCGAGCGTGACCCCACAGGCGATGAGATCATAAAGGGCGTGCGGGACGAGGCGGCCCTTGCGGGGCTCGATCCTGAAATGGCTGTGACGGGGAGTACCGAAGAGAACATCGCTACCTCTCAGACAGGCATCGGCATCGCTGCCATTGGGATTGCGGAAAGGTCAGAACTGAGGCTGGGAAGGGCCTCGGTTGGCGATGCCCTCGTCTGCATTGGGGTTGCGAAGGTAGGCAACGAAGTGACTTTGGATGACCCGGAAATCGTGGATCTTGGAGCAGTGAGGGCTCTGGCCAATATCGAGTGGGTTCACGAGATCGTGCCTGTAGGTTCCCGTGGAATTCGCGCCGAGGCGGAGGACTTGGCCGAAACGAACGGCCTCAGGTTTCGGGTGAAACCAGGCGCCCATCTCGACTTGGACAAGTCGGCCGGACCTGCAACGTGTGTGGTTGCGGCATGCGATGATGCACATTGGCAGGAGCTATCAGCCATGATTGGACAGCCGGTATTCATGGTCGGAGAGGTTGAGGCGCCATGAAAAGAGTAATTGATAGGTTCGCGATAGCCATGTCGTTTCTGACCGTCTTGCCTGTTTACAGAGGGGATGCGCCGTGGGAAGACGAGATTGCCCGCTCCGCAGTCTTCTTCCCCTTGATCGGGCTGGTGATAGGTCTCATCGTAGCTGCGGTTGACGCACTTGCCCTGCATGCATTCAGTCCGCTGTGTGCTGCGGTTATCGGGATGATGGTGCAGTTTTGGGTTACAGGCGGAATGCACGTGGACGGGCTCATGGACACTGCCGATGGGATGCTGAGCGGGCGCTCAGCTGACAGGATCCTCGCCATCATGCACGACGGCAGCGTGGGGCCGATGGGGGCGACCGTTGGAGTGTTCATAATCATCCTCAAAGTTGCATTGGCGGCTTCGATGAGCGGCAGAACCCGCACAGCTGCCCTCATGTGCGCACCTGCCATGGGACGGTTGAGCATGGTTCTGTCCTTTTGCTTGTTCCCTCCCGCCACGCCTGAGCGTGGAATGGGAAGGCAGTTGGCCCGGAAAGTTGGCCCGGGAGAGTTTGCGATTACCCTGTCATGCACTGCCGCACTCTGCTTTATGTTAGCCGGGCCCAGATCGCTTTCGGCCGCAGCCTGCTCCTTAGGTGTAGCGCTATTTGCGGGCTGGAGAGTATCGAGTTCCATCGGGGGAGTGACCGGGGATGTTTACGGGGCCCTATGCGAAATCGCAGAAGTCGTGTCGCTCGCGGCCTTCGCTTTCACGGCCGCATAGCTAGAGGATTGGAGTGCTGAGCGCGCTATGGTAAAACGTATCTACCTTGTTCGGCACGGAGAGACTGCTGCAACCTCTGGGCGAAGGTTCGAAGGCTCGGGCCCAATAAGCGGGCTCGGGACTCCTCTTTCGGAGAAGGGCGCGATCCAGGCTGAGATGGCGGCTGATGCCCTGGCGGGCGAGGACGTTTTTGGGGTGTATGCGAGCCCTCTCTTGAGAACGGTACAGACCGCAACCCCAATATCCCAGGCCACAGGGGTTGCGATTGAGCTTGAACCGGATCTTGCGGAAGGCTCTTTCGGGGCCTGGGAAGGGATGACCTTCGATGAGATAGAGCACCGGTATCCTTTGGAAGTAAAGCGGTGGTTTGCAGATCCATTGGGGTACGCGCCCCCCGGGGGCGAGTCCGTTCGGCAGCTTGCTGCGAGAGTCATCCCTTGCATAGAGCGGATTGCCGGCAAGTCCTATGGCGAAGAGGGCACGGCAGTAGTTGTGACACATGGGGGCCCCATCAGGGCAGTCCTTTCGTCTTGTTTGTGTGGAAACCTTGAGATGTTCGGGTCGATCCCAGTGGACCCCGGATCCATCAGCACCCTGCGTTGTGTCGGGCCGGGGGCTGCCGGAATCGAGGTTGAATCGATGAATGTGACATCGTTTTCGGAGAGAGGCAGAGCGGCCCGTTTTAGAGGATAGGCTCAAGTGCGGGCCAAAACAGAATATCGGTGCAAACAGGCGCCCCGCAAGCCGGGGAGAATAGGGAATCAGGTGTGAGACCTGAGCGGCCCCGCCACTGTAACCGCGAGCGTGCAGCATGGCCACTGTCGGTGGGAGCTATGGGAAGGCGCTGGATTTGACGCTATGACCGGAAGCCAGGAGACCTGCCTGTTTGCCGCGCCTGAACCTTCGGCGGAAAGGGGGCGGTGCATGGGCAGGCCGTTTCGTCTGTCATACACATGTGTTGCTGTCCGGCTTTCAAGAGGAGTCCGGACGTCCATATTTCTACAGAATGGGGGATTCACATGTTCAAAAAAGATTGGATCAGATCCCTATCGGCAATCGTGCTGGCTGTGTTATTGACGTTGGTTCCCGGGGCAATAGGGGCGCACGCCGCCGACATGTACCCATTGTCCATCACCGATGACCTGGGCCGAAAGGTTGAGATAACGAGCAAGCCTCGACGGTTTGTTTCTCTCGCCCCTAGTTGGACTGAGATCCTTTTTGAGCTCGGCCTTGGTGACCAGGTAGTGGGGGTAACCCAATTCTGCGACTACCCAGCAGAAGCGGCCAAGAAGACCAAGGTAGGAGGGTTTTCGGACCCGAACATCGAGCTGATCGTCTCGCTTCAGCCTGACGTGGTTTTTGGAACCACGATGCACATGAAAGTGGCACCTGAGTTCGAAAAGCGCGGAATCAAGTTCGTATGCCAGAATGCTCAGACGGTGCGCGGCGTAATGGACAATATCATGATGGCAGCTAAGATAGCGGGTGTTCCTGATCGAGCTGACAAGGTGAACGGAAATATCGAAAAGACAATAGCCCAGGTGACAAAAGCGGTGGCCAAGATCCCTGTCAAAGAACGTCTCAGCGTGCTGTATCTCGTATGGGACGAGCCGGTGATGAGTGTCGGTCCCAACACTCTCATCTCCGACATGATCACATGTGCGGGAGGAGTGAGCATTACTCGCGACGCGTCCTCCGACTACCCTTCATACAGCCTTGAAACCATAGTGGCCAAGAATCCAGACGTGATACTCGCACCCCACGTGCATAGTGGCGGTGGACTGGATCCTGCGACACTGAAATCGAAGGCGGGATGGCAGACGATCGATGCAGTGCGCAAGGGGAATGTATTCCTGGTCGACGATAACCTCGTGTCGAGGCCGGGCCCGCGCGTTGGCGAAGGCGTTATGGAGTTTGCGAGGGCTCTCTATCCTGAGCTGTTTCGGTAAGGAGCTGGCCTGGCAGCCCGGCAGATGGCGAGTATAGGAAATGCAGGTGAGGGCGGGTGCGGGATAGGTTGGGCAAAGGACTTATGCCGATTCTGATTGTGTCTTTGGTAGTAGTGTCTGTCTTGTCATTGAGAATAGGGGCAGTCGAGCTTTCCGGGAAGGAGATACTTGCTGTGATATGGGACTGGATTGTCTCGACGGCAACTGGTGACTGCAAAGGAGACTCTACTCCCACCGAAGAGATCGTTCTTAGGATCCGAATGCCCAGGATCGTCCTGGCGGCGCTTGTGGGAGCATCCCTTGCGCTGTCTGGCACTGTGTATCAGGCGCTCTTTCGGAATCCGATGGCAGATCCATACGTGATCGGGGCGTCAGCCGGCGCATCCTTAGGGGCGACAATAGCCATGATGCTCCCGATCAGCGTCCAAACGCTCCATCTGGGAGTTGTTCCGCTATTCGCCTTCATCGGCTCTATAGTCAGCGTTGCTACGGTGTTCAACCTTGCACGAGTGGGCGAGAGGACTCCAATGGTCAACTTGATTCTCGCGGGCGTTGCTGTTGGATCTATTCTCTCGTCCCTCGTGTCGCTTCTTATGTATCTCATGCCCCAGGACGGCCTTCATGGCTTGATGTTCTGGCTCATGGGGGGCTTTTCGGGGCGAAACTGGACACACGTTCTCGTGATGCTTCCCCATCTGGTTCTCGGTCTGACAGTGATCATCTACTACTGGAGAGAGCTAAATGCGATTCTTTTGGGTGAGGAGGAGGCACTGAGCCTCGGAGTCGACGTCGGCAAAGTCACAAGAAGGCTCATAGCCGCTGCCTCTCTGCTAACCGCTGCTTCAGTGGCCTCCAGCGGGATCATAGGGTTCGTGGGCTTGGTCGTTCCACACTTGGTGAGAATAGTGATCGGCCCTGACCATAAGAAATTGATTCCAAACGCATGTCTGCTCGGCGCAGTATTCATGTTGGCTGCAGACACCGTTGCACGATCTATCATTCCTCCGAGGGAGCTGCCGGTGGGAATCGTCACATCGCTTGCGGGGGGGCCGTTCTTTATCTATTTGTTGAGGAAATACAAGGTGAAGGAGTGGTGATCAGATTTGCCTGCGGCCACAATCATGATTCAGGGCACTACATCCTCTGCGGGAAAGAGCGTGCTTTGCGCCGGGCTTTGCCGCCTCTTTCATCAGGAGGGCTTCAGAGTTGCTCCTTTCAAATCGCAGAACATGTCCACAAAGTCCGCGATTACGGCTGACGGCGGCGAAATCAGCGTTTCCCAGGCTTTTCAGGCGCTTGCTTGTGGAATCCAACCGTCAGCAGACATGAATCCAGTACTGCTCAAACCCCTCGGCGATATGACCAGCGAGGCAATACTTGCTGGCAAGAGCGTTGGCGTGATCCACGCGGCGGAATACCGGTACAGGCACTTAGGTGCCGCTCTCGGGTGCATTGAGCGGTCGTACCGTCGACTCGCAGCTGAATACGACATTGTAGTGATAGAGGGCGCCGGGAGCCCCGCCGAGGTCAACCTGAAGGACAGGGATATTTGCAACATGAGGATCGCCCGGATGGCCGACGCTCCGGTTTTACTGGTGGCGAATATCGATCCAGGCGGGGCGCTGGCCGCCATCGTGGGCACCCTCGAGCTGCTCGATGCGGATGAGCGGGACAGAGTAAAGGGGCTTGTGATAAACAAGTTCAGGGGAGACTTCTCCCTTCTTGCGCCAGGGCTCGACTTCCTCGAAAAGAAGACAGGAAAACCGGTTTTGGGCGTGATTCCCTACATCGATAACCTTGCCATTGCGGAAGAGGACTCGCTTGGCGGAAAAAGAGGAATCTCTTTGGGGGCTATCTCGACGCTCGATGCGGAATGCGACAGGATTGCGGCGGCTGTGCGGAAAGCCATCGATATCGATGAGCTGTTCGGGATTATGGGGCTGTAGGATGAGCACAGGTGTGATGGTCGTAATCGCCTTCCTCGTTGATGCGGCAATGGGGGATCCAATACGTGGTACGCACCCGGTAGTTCTCATGGGCAGGGCGATCGAGTTGCTCGAAAAGGTTCTCCGGCCTAGACGCGCCGAGCCCAAGACGGAGAAGATCATGGGAGCGGTTCTTGCCGCTACAATTGTAGCAGGAACCTATGCTGTCTCCAGAACGCTGCTCAATGCAGTGCGCGGCTTTTGTCCGCACGCAGGCGATATTCTGGAGATCTGGCTGTTGTCGACCGCCTTGGCGGCTCGAGGCCTCTGTGATAGCGCCATGCAGGTGCGCGCGCCGCTGCTAGACGGCAACCTTCCGGCAACCAGGGAGAACTTGAGCATGATAGTGGGACGCGATACAGAGAACCTCAGTGAGGAAGAGGCGGTTCGCGCAACCGTGGAGACTGTTGCTGAGAACACGTCTGATGGGGTGATAGCGCCGCTCCTGTTCGGATTGATAGGAGGCGCGCCGTTGGCATTGGCATA
>DUWJ01000092.1 GCA_012842765.1 Bacillota bacterium
ACCGGCCCTTTCCAGGCTCTCCACAAGGACCCGCCCCGCTTCGTCAGATCCCACACGTCCAACCATGTATACCCGAGATCCCAGCCTCGCAGCGGCAACCGCCTGGTTTGCTCCCTTTCCCCCTGCTGCAGTAGAATGGCTAACAGCAAAGATCGTCTCGCCACGTTTCGGAAGACTGGTGACCTGCATCATGTAGTCCATATTGCAACTTCCCACAACGACTATGCTCACACCGAAGCACCTCTCCTTTCCACAGTGGAATCCCTGACGACCAACATAGGCTGCAAAAGCTCCTCCATGCGAGACGCCTTGGGATTGCACATCCGCCTGATGACCGTCTCCGCCGCAATCCAACCCATTTCATACTTGGGCTGCGCAACAGTCGACAGACGCGGACGCGTCACCGACGCAATATCAATATCGTCGTATCCCATAACAGCCACATCGGTCGGCACATGGAATCCGCTCTCCTCAAGCGCTGTCATCGCGCCGACCGCCATCAGGTCATTGGCAGCAAAGACGGCAGTGAACTGGCACGGCTTTCTTAGAAGGTCGCGCATCGCCTCATATCCGCTCTTCATGCGGAAATCGCCCTCGACCACCAATCTTTCATCGAAGGAAACTCCTCCTGAAACAAGCGCATCGTGGTATCCCCGAAAACGTTCCTGAGATGTCGCCAGCGACATGGGGCCGGAGATAAAGGCGATACTGGTGTGGCCGAGGCCAATAAGGTGATTTGTGGCCAGTAATGCTCCTGCGATATTGTCGGTCTTCACAATGTCGCATGAATCGCCCAAATCTCTGTCGACTAAGACTACCGCAATTCCATCGTCCGTCAAAGCGCTTACCCTCGACTTCGACGCCACGCTGACAGCGAATATCACGCCGTCCACTTTTCTGGACCGCAACATCCTTACATAGTCAGACTCTTTGCGCGCGTTACCGTCTGTATTACACAGTATTACGCAATACCCATTGTCAGAAGCGTAGTCTTCAACACCCCTTGCAACCGCAGGAAAGAACGGGTTGGTGACATCGGGCAGAACCAGAGCGATGGTGTACGTTTTCCCGCTGGTAAGGCTGCGCGCGTTGACGTTTATGTGATAGTCCAGTGCTTTTGCAGCGGCCAAGACACGGTCCCTCGACTCCCTGCTCACGTAACCGCTGTCATTGAGCGCCCGAGAGGCAGTGGCGACCGATACTCCCGCTTTCTGCGCCACCTCATATATGGTGCTTATTGCAACCCACCACTTTCTCATAATTGGTTGTCTGGCAACCGCTTCTCTCGCCTTATGATGAGAAATCTATATTGCAGATTCTAGGCATCAACACAGACACAGTGTAACAGGTTTCACACTACTAACCGCCCTTGCCTCGACGTTTTTCTGTAGCGTCATGGCAATGTGTATGCGGTTCCACATTTATATTCCATGCACAGTATGCAATTCCTTCCTTGTTTCAATAATTATTTGGCATGGCCGACAAGTTATGCCGAGGGCGCGTTCACGAATACGCGGTTGGCGGGTTCTGTCTGTGCTTTAGCCACAGTGGATACAAAACGGTGGGACAATTCGATTATCACTCTTTCTCTCGGCCAGCGTCTCTTGTAGATCTCGAATGCGGCGGACATAACAAAGAGGCTACCCGCTCCCTGATATCTCCACAACCATGGCCACCAAGTAAACTTGGACAAACAAAGACGGACAGGAGGACGCCCACTTGTGGAGAATCCTCTCGTGGACATCATCGTGAGACTATCTTCGCAATCTACCGACTAAGAACAAGGCAGGTATCAATGGCATGTCTACCAAGGACTCACCATATGTAATAGGTGTTGACGGCGGAGGCACCAAGACCCTCGCAGTCGCCGCCACCCTCGCAGGAGAGATTATCGCTGCGGCAAGATCCGGTCCCGCCAACTACCAAAGCGCAGGCAAGGATGTAGCCGCATCCAACATCAGACAGGTCATCTCCGAAATCGCCGAGATAACATCCGCTCCTCGAGGATGCCTCGCTGTCTATTACGCGCTTTCCGGAGCAGATCGTCCCCTCGACTTCGAGATCATAGAGGACATGATAGGCGGGATAACGCCAAGTCCTCCGTGGCCGCACTGGGAGGTGGACAATGATGCCCTTGCACCCCTCGCACTAGGCTCAGAGGATGGCACTGGAGTTGTCGTGATCTGCGGCACAGGAACCAATTGCATCGGGATAAATGCTACCGGCCAAAGAAAACAGGTTGGCGGACTGAGTCCTGCTTTTGGCGATGCCGCAGGCGGGTCTGTCATCGGAATTCGAGCTTACTCCGCCGCCATCAGAGGCGAAGACGGACGGGGACGCCCCACGCTTCTGTCTCAATTGATCCGTAGCCATATTGGCTCATCCGATTTGCTATCAGTAATCCACCATACCTACGCCGATGGCGAAGGCTTTGCCTTCTCATCCATCGCCCCGCTGGTGTTCGAAGCAGCAGAACGGGGAGACAGCGTAGCCGTGGAGATACTTATCGACAACGGGCGCGAGCTAGGAATATCAGCCCTTGCAGCCCTGAGAGAGCTTTTTTCGCCAGAAGATGCTCCAACAGTCGTTCTGGCAGGCAGCATAGCCCAGAACCCAAACCCCATCACCCTCACCGCCGTACGCGAGGCAGTACTTCCCGAATACCCCAACGCACGCATTATGGTCCCTACCGCCGAGCCAGTCCTCGGCGCGGTCTTACTCGCAACACGCCTGGCAGGCAAGGGTTTGGCTGTAGAATCCAGCAGGGAATTCATGGAGAGGCTCGAATCCTCATATTCAACCTTCGACAGGAGTGAGAGCTTACAATGAAACTTACATTAGTAGGCGCTGGCAGCACTTATACACCGGAGCTCGTGGACGGCCTCATCCGTCGCCGCCAGGACCTCCCCGTGGAAACCCTCAGTCTCATGGATATAGACAAAGAACGTCTCACCACCGTTGGCTCTTTCGTCAAGCGGATGGTAGACGCATCCGGGGAAAGCTTAAACATCGAGATGCATACACAGTCCTGCGATGCAATAGCCGGCGCTGACTTTGTAGTTACCCAAATACGCGTCGGAGGCCAACTCTGGCGAGATCTCGACTGCAAACTCGCGATGGAACACGGGCTCATCGGCCAAGAGACCACCGGGTTCGCGGGATTTGCCAAGGCTATAAGGACCATTCCTCCCATCCTCGAGATCTGCAAAACTATGCGCGAAGCGGCCCCTGACGCTTGGCTGATCAACTTCACCAACCCCTCCGGAATCATTACAGAAACCATTGCGCGCCACGGGAGAGTACGCGCGATCGGCCTCTGCAATGTTCCCATCAACATGAAGCTCGAGGCAGCTCGAGCTCTGGGAGTCCCAGCGAACGAGATCTCCCTCGATTACATTGGGCTGAACCACTTGAGCTGGATACGAAAGGTGCATTGGCTGGGCAGAGACGTAACCGATCAGGCGCTGGCCATTGCAGCCTCTTCCATGCAGAAAAACATATCCGGCACCCCGGCGACTCCAAAGCTGGCAGAGGCGCTCAGTATGGTGCCATCCCCATACCTGAAATACTTCTACCGCCCGGATGCCTCAATAGCAGAGCAAAAATCTTCTCCAAAAACCCGGGCAGAAGAGGTAATGGAAATAGAGGCAGAGCTGATGAG
>DUWJ01000093.1 GCA_012842765.1 Bacillota bacterium
ATAGTCTGTCCCCTCGAAGAGGCACCCCTTTCCCGCAAAGTCTGTGCTATACTAAAGGCTGTGCTACAGAAAGAGAGGTGCCCTATTAGAAGAATTGATCGATTGTCATATGCACTCTGTACATTCACCCGATTCTGACGCCACGATGGACGAAATGTGTGAGGCTGCGATCGACGCAGGACTACGCGGAATATGTTTCACAGAACATGTCGATTTGGACCCGCACTATTACTCCTATGGCAGTTATGACTACGCTGAAACTATGAAAGATACCGCGAGATGCAGAGAAAAATACGGTGACCGCCTGATAATCAAGTCGGGAGTGGAGATCACCTATCTGACTGAGTACGCCGATGATGTCCGACAGTTCCTTACGGAGCACCAGTTCGATTATGTCCTCGGTTCGATACACATAATCGACCACGTCTTCGTAGGAAGCGAAGAACATTTTATCGGCAAGACTGAGCAGGAAGCCTATGAGCCTTATTGGCGAGAGATGATTGCCATGATGGAAAGCGGCCTCATCAAGAGAGTAGGCCACATGGATTATATAAAGAATCACAGGCCTAAAGAGTATGGTCCTTTCGATTTGAAAAAATGGGAGGATTACATCAGGCATATACTCCATTTGGTCGTGGAAAACGGAGCTACTCTCGAGGTCAATACGTCAGCCATAAGAAGAGGTTTTCCGGAACCCTATCCCAGCTGGGACATACTCGAGCTCTACCGGGAGGTCGGGGGAACGCAGGTGACGATAGGATCGGATGCACACAAACCTGACGACATTGGACAGTATTTCGCCGATGTTGCCAAACGCCTAGACGAAATGGGCTTTGTCGTTTGTGGAGAAGAGATCTTCTCCTGTAGGGTCTGACAACAGCATATGTACCCATAGCGCCGGCGCAGACTGTGGGCGGCACGCATATGGTGCAGTGGACTCTATCCAGGGGAGTGATCTCAATGCCAGATGATAGGGAAGAGTCAGGAATGCGCCAGGCGCCGCAGTGCCCTGGCGGGTTCCTATACCAGATCAGATCTGGTGATACCCTCTACGCGCTTGCGGGCCGTTACGGGACAACAGTAGAAGCTATAACAAGGGCCAATCCAGGTATAGACCCTAACAGCCTCCGCGTTGGGCAGCTTATCTGCATCCCGGTTGCCGCGGCTCCGCCCGGACCGCCTGCAGGGGCTTGTCCAGCTGGATCCACGCCTTATGTAATCCGCTCGGGAGACACTTTCTACAGTATTGCTCGGCGCTTTAACACCACCGTTGCTGCTCTTACTGCAGCCAACCCGCGCGTAAACCCGAACAACCTCCGTGTCGGCCAGTTGGTATGCATCCCAACTGCTCCGCCGCCAACTGCGGCTTGTCCGCCGGGTTCTACGCCCTACGCAATTCGCTCGGGCGATACGTTTTACAGGATTGCCCAAAGGGCGGGAATTAGTGTAAGCGCTCTAGTTGCGGCCAACCCGGGCGTCGATCCCAATAGACTCCGCGTGGGCCAGGTCATATGCATTCCAGGCGCACCGCCTCCTAGACGTGTTTCGTGCACGATGAATCTTCTGGCGCCAGCCGGGAGTCCTGCGCCCGGTGCCACGGGTAGATTGTGGATAGACACGAACGCTGCAGGCAACTTGCAGATAACAGTGGCAGGCGTGGATCTCCCTGCTCCTGCCACCTTAGGAGCCAACATCTACACTGCAGTATTTTCCGCGGACGGGGTGCGGTTTTCCGTTCCTATGGTCGCTACGGTCGAGGGTCGGTGGACCGGGACTATGGTTCAGCCGCCTTCAACTGCATTGCTGACGCGCGGGCGCGTGGACATATATCCAGGCCCTGTTTTAAGTGGCCTATTGGCAAATTGCAGGTAGAAGCCTAAACCAGCCTGCGATGCGTGAGATGGTAAGAGCATCGGCCCGCCTCTCGCCCTTTGCGCCCTGAGCGCGGAGGGTGCAGGGGTGGGCCGGCGCGTTAAGGTCAGCATGTGGACGGAGGAGTCGGTATGGCGCGAGCAGAATCCTTCGGGGCAAGCGAAGTACTGAAAGAGGTCAGGCCGCGCGTTGAAGCGCGGGGATCGAATGTGGAAAGTGGTGAGTCTGTATGTCGACTTCAGAATACGGCTTTGACTACGCTGATCTGCGCGAATCGATGGTGGAGGAGTTCTGTGAACTCGTGAGGATCGACGCTGAATCAGGTCAGGAGGCGGAGCTAGCCAGTGTAGTGGCTGCGAAACTGGAGAACTTGGGGTTTGATGTAACGCAGGATGATGCCGGGAGCAAGTTCGGAGGAAACGCAGGAAACGTTATTGGACGTTTTCCAGGCGTGCCAGGCCTTGAGCCTATTCTGCTTTCCGCCCACCTTGACAGGGTGACCCCGGGCAAGGGCATTGTGCCGTCAATCGACGGCGATCGAATTGTGTCGGGCGGAGATACTGTTCTGGCGGCAGACGATCTTGGCGGAGTGGTTGCGATTCTTGCCGGTATAAGAATGGCGCGCGCAGTATGCAAGAGATTACCGCCGTTGGAAGTAGTATTTACTGTGAGCGAGGAAAAAGGCCTCAGAGGGGCCAGATGCCTCGACTACTCTCAGATACAATCGAAAACGGGCTACATCTTCGATGCCTCGAGCCCGGTAGGCGTGGTTGTCGTTCAAAGCCCTACGCACATCAGTGTTGATGCAACGATTACGGGTAGAGCAGCCCATGCAGCGGTAAATCCCGAA
>DUWJ01000094.1 GCA_012842765.1 Bacillota bacterium
CGGTCCACGAGATTGTCCAGATCTTGCCTTCTTGTCGTCGCCGACAAGACCAGATGAATCTCTTCAGGCAAAGCGGCATCCATCATGCTCTTGAGCTCGTACATCCGTGTAGGACTATTTGGGCTCCTGCCTGCAGTGTCTATCAGCACTAGCTCCGCATCGGAGCGCTTCACCAAAGCCATCTCCATGTCTCTGGGACTGTAGACGACTTCCCACGGAACCCCGATGATCTCCGCATATGTCTTTATCTGTTCTATTGCAGCTATCCTGTATGTATCCGCAGTTATCAGAGCCACCTTCGCCTTCTCAACCAACGCAGCGCCCGCGGCTATCTTCGCTATGGTCGTGGTCTTTCCGACCCCCGTAGGCCCTACAAATGCCACCACCTTCCGGCGGCCTCTCACTATCTCTATCGGGCCCGATACATCAACCATCTTGGCGACTTCGTCAAAAGCCCATCTCAGAATCTCGTCGCTTTCAGCGGGGATATTGCCGCACTCCGACGCAACTGCATTGGCAAGCCTGAACGCGGTTTTCTCGGAAACATCCTCCTCGACAAGAAACTGATAAACCGCGGCCATCTCCGGGGGCAGGCTTGACACTCTGGCCCTCACCGCTGACTCCCGTGCGATCACGTTGAGTGTTGCATCCACTCCTTGAGATTCAGTAACAAAGCCGATTCCCTGCCGATCCGGCGTAAAATCTCCTCGCCCCGGCTGCCCCGATTCTTCAGATACGCCTTTGTCCGGCTCGCGCCGCCTGGCGTCTCCCTCAGGCAAAGGCTCGCCATCCGACTGAGATAAAGCGCTCACTGACCGGATCTCCGCTTCATTCTGCTCAGCTCTCTCCAGCGCAACCGAAAACTTAGGCGCCCAGACAGCCTCATCACCATCTATAGCAGCCAGCACTTCGAATGCCGGCTTCCGGTTCATGCCGAAAAAACTGAGCACCTTGGCAAATCCTCGAGCCCTACACTGCCTAGCATCGAGTATCACCGCCTCCGGCCCAAGGTCAGCTCTTACCTTGTCCAGGGCCTCTTTCATCGTTGAACCCTCATACCTCTTCACCCGCATTGCCTAGGCTCACCATCCCAACTGCATTTACCTTCACTTCCGGCGCAATCTCGTCATACGAAAGGACCACTGTTTGCGGCACAGCTCTCTCTATTAGTCGCCTGAAATGGGGACGCAGGCCGCTCGACGTGAGGACGATCGGCTGAAGTCCGCCTGATGCCATCCTCTCGCTTTCGGCAACAAGGCTCGAGATAAGCGCCCGGTATACCTTCGGATCCGGAGCTAGGTAAGTGCCGTGCTCAGTAACGTCCAGCGAATCGAAGAGCAGCTGCTCTAATGACGGGTCCAATGTAACAACGTACAATCCCTCAGGCTGTGCATACTGGCTACATATGGACCTTGCCATTCTCGATCTGACATACTCCGTTAGGGTATCGATGTCTCTATATGTCCCTGCGGCATCGCCGAGGGCCTCCAAGATCGTCACAAGGTCGCGAATGGAGATCCTTTCTCTCACCAAGTTCTGAAGTACTCGCTGCACCTCTCCCACGGTCATCTGTGCCGGTATCAGCTCATCTACCACCGCGGGAGCCGTCTTCTTCACATTGTCAATGAGGTTCTGCACATCCTGTCTCGACAGCAGCTCAGGCGCATTGGCCTTGATGATCTCAGAAAGGTGCGTCGCTATTACCGAGGCAGGGTCAACAACGGTATAGCCCAGCATCTCCGCCTCGGCCTTTCTGGCAGCCGGTATCCATATCGCCGGAAGCCCGAAAGCGGGTTCCCGTGTGTGTGTGCCCTCTATCTCCTCTGTTGCAGTCCCCGGGTTCATCGCCATGTAGCAATCAGAGAGCACCTCACCTCTGGCAACCTCTACGCCTTTAATCTTGACCACATATTCATTTGGCCTAGCTTGTATGCTGTCACGTATTCTCACAGACGGAACCACGATTCCAAGCTCCAGCGCAATCTGGCGGCGCACCGCTGCCACCCGGTCTTTGAGATCGCCTCCCTGGTCCACATCTACCAGGGGTATAAGAGCATAGCCGAAGTTGAGCTCCATGGGCTCAACTCGCAGCAACGCCATAACATCCTCCGCTTCAGCCTTAGGCTTCGGCGGCGCAATATCCCTCATTCGCGCAGCCGCCTCTTCCTCATGGATCTCCTTTGTCACCCCATGGGCGAGAAAGCCGGTTCCCAAAGCCAAAAGAAGAAACGGAATTTTCGGCAATCCGGGCATTAGCGCGAGAACCAACAACAGTACCGACGTGATGGCCAACGCCCTTGGTTGCCTAAGCATCTGAGAAGTAAACTCCTGCCCGAGGTCTGAATCAGACGCAGTCCTGGTCACGACGATCCCCATGGCCGTGGAGATAAGAAGCGACGGTATCTGGCTCGCCAGTCCGCCTCCTACTGTAAGCAGAGCGTAACGCTGAAATGCTTCGCCTCCAGAGAGCCCGAACCGAACCATTCCTACGATTATCCCCCCGACAATGTTGACCAGGATGATGATGATCCCGGCTATGGCGTCGCCCCTAACGAACTTGCTCGCACCATCCATGGCGCCATAAAAATCGGCCTCCTGCTGAATCTTTCTCCTCCGCATCCTGGCCTCTTCCTCGGTTATCATCCCTGCGTTGAGGTCTGCATCGATGCTCATCTGCTTGCCTGGCATGGCGTCGAGGGTGAACCTTGCCGCAACCTCGGCCACCCTGCCTGCACCGTTCGTGATCACGACGAACTGTATGATCACGAGAATGACGAAGATAATAAGGCCTACGATGTAGTCCCCTCCGACTACAAAATTCCCGAAGGCGTCTATGACAGACCCCGCATATCCACGCAGAAGTATGAGCTTGGTTGCGGAGACGTTAAGCGACAATCTCAACAATGTGCTCAACAGGAGCAGTGACGGGAAGACGGAGAACTGCAGTGGTTCAGTCATGTACATCGTGACCAGCAGAACTCCGAGGGAGAATGCCAGGTTGAGCGCGAGAAGCACGTCTAAGACGATTGGCGGAATGGGAACTATCATCATCAATAGGATGAGCAATACCATGGCGGCCATCAACAGGTCCCCGCTCTTCAGATACTGCCGCAGCAACGTGCGTCCTCCGCTTTGCCCGTCAGCCATTTCTCCCACCCCCTCCGTCCAAAATCATCGGGCCTTTGACAGTCTGTAGACGAAAGCCAATATTTCCGCAACCGCCCTGTACAGCTCGGGCGGAATCTCCTGCCCTATCTCTACTGCGCTGAATATCGCCCTCGCAACCGGAGGATTAGGAACAACAGGAACTCCCGCCTCCTCCGCAACCTCTCGGATTCGCTGGGCTATGAGACGCTGTCCCTTGGCCACCACAACAGGGGCATTCATTCTCTCCTGGTCATATTTAAGGGCCACTGCATATTCTGTGGGGTTCACAACCACCACATCCGCAGTCTTAACATCCTCCATCATTCGCCTCATCGCGATCTGGCGCTGGCGTTGCCTTATCCTGGACTTGACCATTGGGTCGCCCTCTTGCTGCCTTATCTCTTCCTTCAGCTCCTGCTTCGTCATGCGCAGATTCCGCTCCAGTTCCATCCTTTGGTATGCATAGTCGGCTACCCCGATTATGACGAACAAGACGGACATTTGCTTCACCACGTATATCCCTGCGTCTGCTGCAGTAGCTAACCCTTCGTCAATCGCCATGTAAGATGCCATCGTGATCTGCGGAATCATGGTCCGCAGCGCGAGATAACCCGAATAGCCTATAGCGACCGCCTTCACAGCCGACTTGAGCAGTCCCACGAGGGCTTCCTTGGAGAATATACGCCCCAAACCACTAATAGGATCAATCCTGCTGAACTTGGGAACCAACAGTTTTGGGGAAAACATGAACCCCACCTGCGCAAGGTTGACCACAAGTCCCACAAACATCGCCCCAAGCGCGACCGGCGCTGCAGCGATAAGGAAGGTGATCATCCCTTCCATCAACAAACTCATTGCGCCCACCTGAGAACAATCTGCGCTTCCCAGACCGCCAATCCTTGTGATCATGAAATTCGCCACGGTCTGCCCCAAAAAAGAGAAAGAAGACTCGAGAATCATGAGGCCGATTATGAGGCCGAGTGCGGCGTTAAGGTCGGCGCTCCGGGCCACCTGCCCTTCCTTTCGCGCCTCCTCACGCCTGCGTGGTGTCGGTTGCTCTGTCCTGTCCTCATGAGAAGGTTTAGCCAATCGCCCTCACCTCCCAAATCCGGCCTCGAGCTCCTCCACTCGCCCAGCGCAGCTCTGCCGGCTATGTACGGTCTCCAGACAGCAGACTAGAATGCCCTCATCAGCACGACAATAGCCTTTCGCAAGCTCGCAAACGCCGTAGCAGCGCACCCAACAAACCCCGGGATCGCCAGCCCAACAACTGCAAGACCAACCACTATTTTTGCGGGGAATCCGACCATAAGCACGTTCATCTGCGGAACGGACTTGGCCAGCACCCCCAACGCTATTTCGGTTATGAGCAAGCAAGCCACTGGGGGTAGCGACATCCTGATGGCAATCATGAAGAGATCGGAAAACCTTGCAAGCACCAGCGAAAAAAGCTCAGACGACATCCCGGCCCCGCCAATGGGAATCACCGAATAGCTACGCATCAGGGCACCGATAAGATAGTGGTGGCCGTCTACTGCCATATACACCATCATTGCCACAAGGTAATGAAACTGCCCCAGCAAGCTGACTTGCTGGCCGAATGAAGGATCTACTATATTTGCCAAACTGAAGCCGATCTGAGTGTCTATCATCTCGCCCCCATACTGAGCGGCCGCGAGAACCAGAAGCGATACGAACCCAAGCGTCGCCCCGACAAAAAGCTCTCTGGCCACGTCTGACGTCAACTCATACACATCAGTCGGCATCTCGAAAGGGGTCTGGGCCATCATGGGATAAACAACCAATGCACATGCGAAAGCAAGCCCTGCCTTTGCCCGAGCGGGCACACTGGCGTGCCCAAAAAGCGGTGCCAGGATGAACAAGCCTGTCATCCTCACAAGCACCAGGAAGAAAAGCAAAAACTCCCTTTCTGTGAATCCCAATGTGCCTTCAGCCACCTTAAGCACCGCCTGTATAGACTACTTTGCCAACAAAGGCAACATAGCGAAGACCTCGCGCGCAAACCCCGTGAGGGTGCTGGTCATCCACGATCCAGTCAGAAGCAATACTGCAGCGATGGCCAACAGCTTAGGAACGAAAGTGAGTGTGAGCTCCTGTATTTGCGTTGCGGCCTGCAGCACTGATACGAGAACTCCCACTACCAATGCGGTAAGGAGCACCGGCAAACTGACTTTAAATGCCACCGACACCGCCTCCGACGCCAGTGCAGCAACCATCGCCTCATTCATGTTCACCCCTCCAAACTCCCACCATGTTTACCTGGCCACACTTTCCACCAACGACTTCACAACCAATCCCCATCCGTCTACCAGCACAAACATTAAAACTTTGAATGGCAGCGAAACGAGGACCGGCGGGAGCATCATCATCCCCATCGACATCAAAACGCTCGCAACGAGCATGTCAATGACGAGAAATGGGATGAATATGACGAAGCCCATTTGAAATGCTGTCTTGAGTTCGCTGACCATGAATGCCGGCATTATCACATAGGTCGGTATGTCCTCCGGCCCGCCCGGCTTTGGCAATCCGGCAAGATCCACGAAGAGCGCGAGGTCTTTCTCCCGCGTCTGCTTGAGCATAAAACTGCGCAAGGGTGCTACCCCGCGGGCCATGGCTTCCTCCTGGCTTATGATGCCGGCCATGTAAGGCTTCAATGCCTCCTCATTTATCTGAGAATAGACAGGCATCATCACGAACAAGGTGACAAAGAGGGCCAGCCCGATCAGGACTTGGTTCGGCGGCACCTGTTGCGTGCCCATAGCATTTCGGACAAATGAGAGAACAATGACTATTCTGGTAAACGAAGTCGTCATCAAGAGTATTGCCGGCGCAATCGACAATACCGTTAGCAGAGCGATAATCCGCAGTGCTCCCGCTACTTCTGTCGGGCTCTCCGCGGCGTCCACCCCTATCCTTATGTTCGGGATAGGCATGGGCTGGCAGTAGGCCACTGCCGAACATGCAAGCGCTATCCCTATTCCCGCCATAATCGCCCCTATCCAAACAAGCGCTGTCCTTGCTGAGCGGGGTATCCGAGTCTCCAACCGGGCGCGTCTCTTGTTCATACAGCGTCCACCCCGCCTTCGCTTCCTCCACCATCCTGGCTGTCGGTGCTCTCCTCATCGGTTTGGCCATACAGGGCAGCGCTCAAGCCCCCATCGCCATCCGGCATGTCCCCTGTTCCCTCTTGGCCACTGCCGCGTGGCCATTGAACAATACTGATCCCGCCACGCCCCACGCCTATCA
>DUWJ01000015.1 GCA_012842765.1 Bacillota bacterium
GGGCAAACACGCAAACATCCCCGGAGCCGCTGCCCCGGGGATGTTCTATCAACATCTTTCCGTTGTTCAATTACAGCCAATTGCGCTGTCTACAACCCGTGTATGCTACGCAACGACAATGCCACGCAGCGTTATGCCCTTCACTCCATGGAGAACACGTTCTGCCCACATCTCGTCTCCGATTCCTGTGGCCCATCCCAAGGCCGCTGTGGCAAGAGATGACACAATCGATTGTGTTATAGCATCAGTGTCTACGTTGTCGATACGGCCCATAGATTTACCCCTTGCTACTACGTCTTCTATGATGTCGACGAACCTGTGCCAATAAACGACCACGTCACTTGCCCACTCTCGCCCCGGGGCCAATGCTTCCTTAAACAGCAAGTACATGAAGTCGTCGAAAGTCTGGGCATAGTCTATCAGCGCGTCAAATATGGCGCTGAGCTGCTCCACAGGATCAGTGCTGCGCAAGGTTGCTCCCTCAACGTCCTCTATTAAGGCATCGAGTCCGTTTTCGATGATAGCGGAAAACAGATTGCTCTTGCTCTTGAAATGGTAGTAGACAGTGCCCTTAGCCACCCCTGCCTCCAAGGCTATCTGATCCATGGATGCAGCATCATATCCCTTTTCGGCGAATACACGCACTGCCGTGCGGCATATGATGCCCCGTGTTCCCATTCCGTAGCATTGTGTCACAACAACCTACCCCTTGTTCGAGGGGGCCTTCACCTTCATCAGAAAGCGAACCTCGCCGGCGGCACCTGCGGGCTTCCCTTCGAACGTGTCATATTGATCGAGGCGCACTTTCATAGCATCCAATTGAGCCTTAGCCTTCAGCGCCTCAGCGAGCCCTTCGTTTATGCCCTTCTTCATCTCCGACGTGCCCTCATTTCGTATCCTGCCCAACCCGGAAGCAAGCTCCTTGGTGCCAGCAGTCAGCTCAACGGTTCCGTTGCTCAACTTGCTGATACCATCGACGAGAGCCTCGAGACCGGATACTGCAGTATCAAGCCCGGGCACATTCTGACCGTCGACTGTACCGCCCACAGCAAGAAGGCTCAACCCAGTCTTGAGATCATGCGCTCCTTCATCGAGTTTGCGCAAGTTATCGCATATCTCATCTATGCTAGGCACCTCGTGGCCTTGCACTGTGCCTCCATATAGGAGTGCATTGAGAACCTCTACGGCCCCCATGGCCTGGTTGAGGTAATCATCCACGGAATCCAGCGACACCTTTGATAGCTGGCTCGATGCCAGCGAAATGGCGATCTTAGCCTTGCTTCCCACGGAGGCCACACTCTTTGCGTCCTCCGCAAGCTCATCGATGCTCGGCACCTGTGAGAATCCAACCCTGCCTCCCGATTTGGCGGTCTCAAGAAGGGCGTCCTGCTTCTTGATGGAAGACTCCAGTTTCTTGTACTGCAGCGATTTCGTTATCTCCGGATTCGACTTGGCAAGCGCCTCAAGCGCAGCCATAGACTCCGAACTAGCCGACTTTGCCTGGGTTATCGTCTGCGAGCAACTGGACAACCCCTTGGATACCCTTTGCGCCTTGTCATTGAGTTCGGTCGCCTGTTCCAAAAGCTTAGGCGCCAATTCCGCCGCTGTGCCAAGTTGATCCATTGGCAGCGACGACATCGCCTCGGATATCGTATCGGAAAGTTTGACCAGGATCGGCTTGGCTGACTCGACCAATTCTATCAGCTGTTTGGGTTTTTCGAGCATCTCCGGGGTAATAGCGTCATTCATCGTCTTTGCGATCGTCCAGTGGGCATCTGCCAGCTTGCTGAGGTCAGACACCCCATTTCCGATTGCAATCATGCCGTCCGCTACCTGAGCCTGCCCGTCAGCAAGCTTCAGCGTGCCCGACTGAGCCTGTTCAATGGCGGAATCGAGCTGATCAACTCCGGACGCCAACATCCCAAGCGCGTCGATCGCCGTATCCAGCAACTCTTCGAGCTGAGGAATTGGAGGCATCGAAGGTATGACGGTGACATCAATATCGTTCAGCTGGATATTCTCGCCTTCCAGAACCAACGTGCACGAGGCATCCGGGTTGGGCATCAACGTCCAGTTGATCTTGAGGCTCTTGCCAGCCAGAACCGTAGTGGCGTCAGGCGCCTGTATAAGCGTGTAGTCTGGAAGAGGCACATCCGTCGATACCTGCACTATCATTGGAACGCAAACATTCTCGGCAAACGCAGTATTCTTGCCATCAACCGTATAGCTCAGATTCTCTTTCCTCGCTGTCCTGTTCACGAGATCTACAATCACTTCCAGCCTGCCGGAACTGCCCGGAACAGCAGAAGCCGGAACGACCTTGCCGTTAAGCTTGTAGGTAACCTTTACCCCGATCGGAAGCTGTTTTTTCGAAGTTCCGGAGTAGTTTATGTCCGTTATCCGAGTGGGGTCGGCATTCCACCTGAGCCCGCCGGAAACAACGGCCGGAACCTCGGCATTCCTGAGGTTTACAGGATTCTCAATATTCCCAGGGTCAAAAACAGATACCGGGCCACCCTGCGGAACTCTGATCCAGTCCACTACGGTAGTGGACTCGGGCATGCCATCAGACGCCAGGACGCAAAAGACCGTCTCATACTCCTGTATTCTTCCATAAGTCCCTGAAGTGCCCGAAGTCTCCGAGACTCCTCCCGGCGACTGTGCCATGCCCACACTGCAGAGCATGAGGATCGCACAGGCGCCTATTACAGCCGTGATCTTGGCAGTCCTATTCTTCAACGTAAGTCACCTCGTAAAATGATCATTTGTCGTCGGACGCCGCAACAGCCGACGTCCCCGCCTGTCTCACAGAGTCATGCTTGGGCCATCCGATAGAGGTCTTCTCAAGGATCGGATTGCACACAACCAGCGTGGCAGGGAGCATGAAAGATGTAACCGCCACGCTCACCAAAGCACCCCTCGCCAGCAAGAGAGCAAGGTCCTTGATGGCCCTCAGATTGGTGGATGCGTAGACTCCGATTATGGCGCAGAACATTGCCAGGCCGCTGTTGAGAACCGCAGGCCCGCATTCTGCCACTGTCGACCGCATCGCATCAGGCGGCGCATTCTTGTTCAGCTTTCCCTTAAATGTATTGGTAACCAAGATCGCATAGTCCACAGTAGCGCCGAGCTGTATCGCCTCAATCGCCATCCTGGAGAAGAAGAAGACCGGCGCTCCGGTGAAATACGATATTGCCTGGTTAACCCAGATTGCCACCTTAATAGCGAGTATCAATAGAATTGGCACCGTCCATGACTTGAAGGCTATCGCCACTATGGCAAAGATGCCCGCCATTGAAACCCAGTTAACCAAATCAAGGTCCTTGGAGCTGAGATCTTCAAGATCCTTGCCTATCACTGAAGTCCCGGTAAAATAGACCTCTCCAGGCAAATCCTTGATAAGCTCCCTCGTTTGCGTTATGAACTCCGGCGTTCTAGGATCGAGAATTGAGCCTTCGAGAGTGATCACGGTGTTTTCATACTCGCCGCCCACGTACTGCTTGGATACCCCTTCAGGCACGAACTCCACGGGAATCCCGGGGTCGACCACGTCTCCAAGACACGAAGCGTCTTTCACCCCGTCCATCTCTCGGATTTGGCGCGTGAGTTCTTGCAGCCTCCACTGAGGCACGCTACGAGTTATTATGTATGCCTCCTCCACACTGCCAAGGTCGTCTTTGAACTCCTGGAGGGCCGCAATGGAAGGCAGATCCATCGGGAACGTGCTCTCTATATCGTAGCTCGGCTCAATCTTGTTGTATCCGTACAACCCAACCAACGCCAAAACTACGGTGAGGGCAAATACCGGAACCCTCTGCTCAGTGAGCCAGTCTCCCAACCCTTTGTAGCTTGGAAGAATGACCGGATGATTCCACTTTCCCAAGATTGGATTGAGGGTCAACACCAAGCTTGGAAGGATGGTCAGACAGCATATAACCGACAACAGTACGCCGCGTGCCATTAGTATCCCCATATCTGCTCCGAGGGTAATACGCATCAGCGCCAAAGATCCAAAGCCCACAGCAGTCGTGGTTGCGCTTGACAATACCGCGTTGGCAGTATAGGTTATCGCCCGCACCATGGCTTCTTCAGAGTCATGCTTCTCGCACTCGGTTTGGAATGTGTGAAGTAGAAAAATACAATAGTCCATGGTAACACCGAGTTGCATAGCCGAAGCCACTGCATTGGTCACATACGACACGTCACGCCCTAGCAGGTAGTTGATCCCCATGTTGTAAGCATAGGCCACGCCTATGGTTCCCATGAAGACCAGCGGCATCAAGGGCGACGGCAGGGTCAAGAACAAGAGGATCAATATGAGCAGGACCGCAGTCCGGACCATGACAGGCGTCTGTTCAACCCCCAAGTCCTTTAGCTCCAGACCGCTGACGAGCGCACCTATAACCCATTGTTCCTTGTCAAGCAGGTTCTTGATGTCATTGACCGCACGTTCAGTTCGGGGCGAAACCGCATCCTCCTCGAAATTGACAATGAGGAGTGTGATCTGGCCCCTGTAGAACTTAGAGACGATATCCTCGCCCAAATAATCATGGGGTATCGTCGGATCGACTAGGTCAGAAAGCCAGAAGACCGAGGAAACTCCGTCAACATGCTCGAGTTTCTCCTTCACCTTCAGCACTGCCCAATCAGGCTGATTCCGACAGACTACGAAAGCTCGCTCCGCATACTTGAATTCCTCATCGAGGACGTTCATCCCCTCAACGGAATTGAGGTCTTTAGGAAGATACGTGAGCAAGTCGTACTGTACCTTCCTGTGCTGCATCCCGTAGACCGACGGAACCAACAGCACGGCAGCGATGATCAGTATCGCCACCCTGTTTTTTACGACAAATTCAGCTAAGCCTTTCACTGATGAGTCCCTACTTCCATACAACGCCTTTTTATACTGACCGGTCAGTACAACGATATCCTAGTCGCTTATGGCATTAATGTCAAGGGGCAATCTATAATATTCTGAATTTACAAATACGCATAATGCAGGGATTTTGTGCACGAAACCTTGCACACGGGTGGGAGATTACGGTAATTGAGGAGCCTCCCGGTGATGGTCGGGGGCTTCGTAGCCGAGGGCAAGATTCCCCAAGGCAACCAAACCATAGAGAATCACAAAACACAACATATCACCGATAACCTAATCTACAGCATTGAGGAAGAATTCAAGCGCCAAGCCAACTTGAGTTCTGGAAGGAA
>DUWJ01000095.1 GCA_012842765.1 Bacillota bacterium
CACATTCCAACACCTCGCTCATCTTGATCAGATTGTCGAACGTCGCTAGCGCAGGATTTTCTGAGCGCGCGATGGATCATGGATGATAGCCTAGAGGATTGAAGATGGGCTTGATCCTCCTTCACGTGTATCTCCTGAGGACTTGTCAGACACCCGGGTTGCATATTGCCTATTCTAGATTCGTCCACATACACCTGCAAACTATTCCATCAAGGCGTTTGCCTGCCACTTAGCTGCGTCCATCATAAGCGAACGTTTCCGGTCTTGCCGCTTCTGTGGTGTTGGAACGTTCAATTTGGGAGATGGCTGCACGGATCTTGAATGGTAGGTGCGTCGAGGCGTACCGCATGTCGGGGCCGAATATGACTTTAAAGCTCCCAAATATCATCTTACCATGTGCCGTGCTAGAGAAGGTGATGTATAATTGTATGAGGGTGGCTGTTCCCTCATGCTTCGCGTCGTCAAGGCAAAGGACGGGTTTGAGATGGTAAAAAAGAACGCAGACGGGGCCATGAAGATCTATTCGAATTCTAGATCTTGACGACCTCTGATAGGGATATGCCTTTTGGCACTGTGATTTTGAAGGTGGCTGCGAACAGGAGGGATTCTTTGATGATCAATGCACTCGGGCTTACCAAGAGGTTCGGCGACACGCTTGCCGTTGACAGCCTTGATCTTCATGTAGGCGCAGGCGAGATATTCGGCTTTCTCGGTCCCAATGGAGCCGGTAAGACCACTTCTATCAATATGATGATAGGGATTCTCACTCCTACCGCGGGTCGCGTCGAGCTCGCAGGGATAGATGTGGCAAAGGATCCTCTCAAGGCCAAGGCGATTATTGGTTACGTGCCAGACCAGCCCAATATCTACGAGAAACTTACAGCCTGGGAGTTCTTGATGTTCGTGGCCAATCTCCACGAAGTTGAGAGAGGACGGGCCGAAAAAAAGGCTAGGAACCTTTTGAAGATGTTTGATCTTCTGGATCGGGCTGATGAGCAACTGGGTGGATACTCGCATGGGATGAAGCAAAAGGTCGTCATAGCCAGCGCGCTCTTGCATGAGCCTAAGATACTGTTTATGGACGAACCTACTGTAGGACTTGATCCAGGGAGCGCTAGGCTGGTAAAGGATATCCTCCGCGAGCTTGCTTCGGAGGGTGTCACGGTTTTCATGAGCACACATGTACTAGAGATCGCAGAGCGGATGTGCGATCGGGTGGGTATTATTCAAAAGGGGAGATTGCTGGCTGTGGGCAACATGGACGATCTACGTGAGGTCGCGGCGGCCAAAGGCGCCATGAAGCATCCGGAGGCTTCCACGTTGGAAGACCTTTTCATAGAACTAACTGGCGGTTCCGATTATGCAGAAGTCTCCAGATACTTGGAGGGCTAGACGACATGGACAAGACGTTTCTCATCCTATCAGTTGAACTTCGACAAGCGTTTCGAGGAACCCGGGGTGAGAGTGAAAAATCGAGTCAGGGCAAGCGCATAGCGAGAAATGCCCTGGGCTATTTGGCTCTTTTCAGTTTTGCCATTTTCGTAGGTACCAGTGTGTACAATATTGCCGCGGCCTTGTCCGATACGCTTGCCGCTTATCCAGACATGGTGCGGGCAGTATGGTTGAACCTGATGTCAGGTTTATCACTAGGAGTTTTCGTCATGCTCTTCATGACAGGTGTCTCCGTGGTCTATCAAGCTTTGTATGATTCGGGCGATCTCAAATTCCTGTTGAGCACCCCCACACCTGTGGGTTCAGTGGTTGGGGCGAAGTTGACGGTGGCCCTTGTGAGGAACCTGGCGGCGCTTGTCCCATTCATGTACCCGATATGGGTTGGATATGGTGCCGGCAGTCGCGCACCGTTCTCTTTCTACTTCATGTCCATCCTGGCGATCCTCCTCGCTGCACTGCTGTTTACCGCGGTGACGGCCATTTTCGCAATGATAGTAATGAGGAACGTTCCAACTCAGAAGATGAGGCAAGTCATCATGATCGGCTCGCTTGTTGTGGGATTTATGTTCGTCCTCGCCACGCAAGTTCTCAGCGCCAAGATGACCCGTTCCAATGGCCTCGATGCCACAGCCTTGGCGCAGGCGGCCCAGGGCTGGGGACTGGGCAGGACATGGTATTTGCCACATGTCTGGGTGGTTAAAACGGCCTTTCTCACTACGCCGGGATTTGGATTTTCACTCTGGGAATCGCTTTTTCCTCTGGCTGTTGCGGCGATAGGGGCGTTTGTAGGCGCCATAGGCTTGTCGGCCAATGCTTTTGTGACTGGTTGGTCAGCTGCAGGCGATGTGGAGACTGGCAAGTCAGGCGCCATGCGTCGTCGACGAACGCGTAAAGGGACCGGAGAGAAAGCAATCTGTTGTGAGCTGGCTGACGACGCCGAATCAGAAATGCCCGATACGATGATTCGAAGACATACAGGGCAGGGTTGGGGGATCTTTGCCAAGGACTTGACCATCATAAAGAGACAGCCCATTATATGGTATAGCATTCTTGTAGCCATAGTAGCATCTGGATTTTACCTCTATAACATGTCCTACGGGGCGCGTTCGGGCGATGTGGGAGCCATTCCCGATATAATGAAGGACGTGATTCTTTTTGTCTTAGTCATGATGTCGACGATTTCTTCAGGGCAGATAGCCGGCATGTGCATCAGTATGGATGGGGAGAGCCTCTGGCTGCTTCGATCCATGCCCATCGACCCTGGGACGTACTTCAACGCTAAAATGGCGCTGGCGGTCATGCCCGGGGCCACAGTCTTCACCGTGCTCGCGCTGGCTATGGCTTTTATCCCCGACATTCCTCAATATCCGCTCTACCTGTCGCTTCCTGTGGGATACGCCGCCATATCCATGCTTGGCGCGCTGGAGGTCATGTCTGATGCAATGAGGCCCAATTTCAGCCTCAGAATGTCGGGGGCATCAGGGACGCAAAACCAGAAAGACCCTGGCAAGTCGCTCATATCCTTGGGAATCAGTATGGCAGGGACATTCGTCTTGGGTGCGGCTTTTGCATTCAATAACTACTATTCGCATCTCGGCTTTTCTGAGGGTATGAGTAGACAAGCGGCAATCCTTGTTGGCACGATCGCTTTTGCAACTATAGTCGTCGCAGGACATGCGATTGCGCGAAGTCTGGCTTTAGCCAGCATCAAGCGTATATTGAGAGGCGAATCAAACTGAGCAAAAACCGCTTTGTGCTGGGCACAGGCGTACGTTGTCCCCATCGGTTTCATGGGATGCTGTAAGCGATCTAGAAGGTCGTAAAACAGAGGGGGAAGGTGGGGACCGATTGGGGATTTCCTATGGACCTATCCAAATCCTTCGACTGCGTCAGTCATGATATCGTCATGGCCAAGGTGGCTAGGGTGGTCGAAGATAGGCTAGTGCTCAAGCTTATCCGGGAGTTTTTCGAGGCTAAAGTCATGGAAGACGACGTGTGTAAGAACTGAGTAGGGCGAGCCACAAGTCGGTCCGAGGAGTCCTCTGTTCGCCAACATCATGCTGAACGGCTTAGAATGAGAACTCGAGAAGAGAGGGCATAGATTCACTAAAAGTCGGCGCGCCGGAGGACGGGTGATGGCGAGCGTTCGACGTTTTGTGGAGGGGAAATCTGAAGTTCAAGCTCCAATTGTGGAAATCAGGCCGCAACCACGACCCGGGAGCGGTCTGAAGAGCGGATTTGGAGGCTCATCGGCCTCAGCGACGGGTCGAGTATCGACAGAGGCCTTTGCGAGCTCAGTCTCTACCTGTGTGGGTGGATGGGATACTCCCGGATCGCGCGGACACCTAGGGTATACCAGAGGCTAGACTAATGGATGCAGCGATGCGCGCGGCTCGGCAAGGTCACCCAAAGCCGAAGTCTTCTCGGACACCGGTATTTTGCAAGGCAACGCGGGTTTGAATACTGGGGTGTTGCCGCGTTCTTTCCTACTGTGGATAGGCTTTTAGCGAAGAGGAAGCGCAACTTGGCGCTTAGGGCCGTTTGCTCGCAAGCGACCTTGCTGCTTCGGAGTCTGCATAGGCCTCATCCCATTTTGCTCCGAAATCGTCCCCGCCTGCTATGTTCGAGCTCATCATCACAGGCGGTTCAATACCCATTTCATGCAACTTGCCAATGACCTCGACAGATATTGCGTTGACAATCGCGATCCCAGCTAATGTTGATGCCGGGCCGATCTTTATCGGGGATGCGCACGTATCGAGCATTGCATCTCCTGGAATGCTGCAATTGTCCACCACGATGTCTGCTGCCTCAAACAACCTCTTGCCGCTAGGATGGCGGGAAGACTCGGCTTTACTGTGTCTTACTGACGTGATAGCTATTACGGTGACCCCCCGAGACTTGGCGCCAAGCGCCATTTCGACCGGAACCGAGTTGATGCCGGAATTGGATATGACAATAAGCGAATCGCCTGGGCGGATGCCCGAGTCGTCCAGTATGATGCCGGCATATCCCTCCAGGCGTTCCAGGGCGGTGGCCTTTTTAGGGGAGCTGTGCAACGTCATGGCGTGTTCGACTATGGGTCTGACAGGCACCAAACTGCCTGCCCGGTGGAACGGTTCTACGGCGACTGACGCTGAATGTCCGGTGCCAAAAAGATATAGCAGGCCTCCGTGGCTCAGCGAATTTGCAATTGCGGAAGCCGCCTTCTCGATCGCGCTCATTTGAGTCGTGGCGATTTCGTCGAGCACCTTTTCGGCGCCACGTAAATATGAATAGCCAAGCACTGCCTAGCCCACCTCCGGACAATCCGTCCTGCTCGCGAATTTGCTACAGAATCGAGAATTCTGAACTTAATTCGATTTTCCTTCATGGTATTTGTGACAAATCGAGTCTGAAGGACAAAGATCTGTGCGGCAATGGGAATACTTCAGAAGGTATATGTATATCAATGTAGAATAAATCTACAAATCAGAGTGGTGTGTCCGTATGTCGAACTGACGGATAGGTGAGTGCTTCAGGGGGCCAGCACGTGACAGAACTGGAGCGAGGGTGGTCGCCTGAAATTGGCAGGAAGCGAAAGGGACGTGGCATGGCTATATTTCGGCGCCTATCGCTGTAGCCATAAAGGCACCTCACAAATCCTCAAATTTGGTGTATATATCGGCGTATTTCGGAGTATCTCGCGTTCATGTTTGTTTGAAAACTCTCCTTCAAAGGGATAGAATGGCATGTGCATACATTCATAGTAATGAACTGTAATCTTGACATCTGAGGATGGAGGCGTATTTGAAGGGTGTGATGTTATCTTCATCGGAGTGATGCAGGAAAAAAATCCAGTGATTGGAGGGGATTGATGTGATATCTACTTTGGACTTTGCTAAGCCTTTAGTAAACCAGGCGCTTGGATATCTACAGGCAGACCCCGTAGGCAATCTGCCGAAGGCGCTTGCGATTGCGGAAAAACTGGCGTCCCAGGAGAATCACAAGCAACAGGTCCGAGAAGTCGGTAAGGCTATTCTTGACCCAGATAGCAACTGGCGTGAGCTTGCTATTCGCTTATTAACGGAGACTCATCCCAATATAATGAAGGGCATTGGAGTTAATTTCTTCGTCAACTCTGCGCTCGTTGGAGTGCCGACACAGTATGATCTCGCAGAAGAACTGGGCGTACAGGTTCCTTACGCGATACTCATGGACCCCACGGAAAAGTGTAATCTCAGGTGTACAGGGTGCTGGGCTGGCGACTACCAGCGCGTCCGTGAACTCCCGTTTGAGACCATGGATAGGGTATGCACCGAAGCTGAGGAATTAGGCATTTATCTTATAGTAGTATCCGGCGGGGAACCCATGGTTGCCAAGGATAAACTGATCCGTCTGGCTGAAAAGCATCCGAATCAGCTGTTTCATCCGTTCACCAATGGCACGCTGTTCGACGAGGAATTCGTCTCCGAAATGATCAGACTGGGCAACATTGCTCCCGCTATTTCCGTGGAAGGTCTCGAGGAGCAGACAGACGCAAGGCGAGGAAAGGGCGTCTATCAGAAGATAATGAACACCATGGATATGCTGCGCGAAGCCGGATGCGTATTCGGATTCTCCGCATGCTATGCCCGCAACAACACAGAGATAATCGCCAGCGATGAGTTCATAGATACCATGATCGATAAGGGTTGCTCGTTTGGATGGTTCTTCACGTACGTTCCTGTTGGATCCGACCCTAACCTCGATCTGATGGCAACTCCCGATCAGCGTGCTCTGATGTATGACACAGTACGTCAGTGGCGTTTCACGAAGCCGATCTTCATGGTTGACTTCTGGAACGACGGCGAGTTCGCGCTCGGATGCATAGCGGGTGGCAGGCGCTATCTGCATATCAACGCAAATGGCGACGTTGAGCCGTGTGCATTCATTCACTATGCCGTTGATAACATAAACGAGAAGCCGCTTAAGGAGTGCCTGGCTTCGCCACTGATGAAGGCTTACCAGAAGCGGCAGCCGTTCAACGACAACATGCTGAGGCCGTGCCCGCTCATCGACAATCCTGAGAAGCTTGTCGAGATCGTGGAAGAGTCGGGTGCGCATTCCACACAGCTTGGAGAGCATCTTGTGGATCACAGAGAGCTTGCAGAGATGATCCAGGAAGGATACACCAAGCATTGGGCTCCGAAGGCTGATGAAATATGGAATGCGAATCCGCATCCGTTTTTCGAGATGCAGAATAAGTACTACGAGGAAGAGCGGACTGAGGATAGGAAGAAGCAAAA
>DUWJ01000477.1 GCA_012842765.1 Bacillota bacterium
GACCACCTTTCTGGGCGCTGGATGGTGGATTACTTCACCGCGACGTCCCGCTCAGGAACGTCTTCCAGGACTTTGTGGTCTCTCTTCTTCGTCGCTAACCCGTTCCCTCTCCCCGTCCTACTCTAAAGTTACACCATCATGACCGTGCCCGGAGCTTCTGCCCAAATCTGCGGTTGAAGTAATATGCATCTCCAACCTCGCTGGGGTCGGAGGGATTCGTCGCCCTGTGTTGAAGTTTGGAATTATCGCTGAAAGTAGGTGATGCAACTTGACGCTACACACATTCCCTGATGGTTTTCTCTGGGGAGCAGCATCGTCTTCATGCCAGATTGAAGGTGCTACGCTAGAAGACGGCAAAGGCGAATCCATATGGGACAGGTTTTGTCGCATCCCGGGGAAGATCGTGAACGGAGACACTCCGGCCATCGCATGCGATCATTATCATAGATTCTCAGAGGATGTCTCCTTGATGGAATCATTGAAGCTCAATTCATATCGCTTCTCCATTGCATGGCCAAGGATATTCCCCGTCGGAGGCGGACGCCCGAACGTAAAAGGCGTCGATTTCTACAATAGGCTTGTAGACGAGTTGCTTGCAGCCGGCATAAGGCCGATGGCGACTCTGTACCATTGGGACCTTCCCCAGGCTTTACAGGATAAGGGAGGGTGGATAGCCCGCGACACAGCAAAATACTTTGTTGATTACGCAGCCTACATGTTTGAAGCCTTGGGAGATAGAGTTGATCTCTGGATAACACACAACGAACCATGGGTGGCTGCAACCTTGGGCTACGGGACAGGAGAGCACGCTCCTGGTGTCTCCCACATGCCGTCAGCCCTTGCGGCAGCTCACAATATCCTTCTATCGCATGGAGAAGCTGTGAGGGCTTTCAGGGACCTTTCCCGGCAAGGTGCCCGCATAGGGATAACCCTGAACATGAGTCCGGTCTATCCCGCATCTTCCAATGAGTGCGACGTATTGGCCGCACGACGGTGGGACGGCTGTCTGAACCGGTGGTATGCGGATCCGCTCTTTCTAGGCTCATATCCAGAAGATATCATGGAGCTTTATTTGCGGGCCTTCGGTGCACCATCTATAAGTATTGAAGACATGGGAATCATCTCGACTCCAACCGATTTCTTGGGAGTCAACTATTACAGCAGGGCCGTGGTAAAAGCCGACCCAGAGGCACAGCCTCTCGAACTCTCTCATGTAAGGACGAACAGGCCTGTAACCGCAATGGGTTGGGAGGTTTATCCTGAAGGACTGTACGACCTCTTGCTCCGGATCGAGCAAGACTACGATCCTCCCGCCGTCTTTATCACGGAAAACGGGGCTGCCTACGACGATCAGGTAAGCTCTGGAGGCTTAGTCGACGACCGAGAACGCATGGAGTATATCCGCGCCCACCTTATCCAATTGCATAGGGCGATGCAAGACGGTGTGGAGGTGGAAGGATACTATCTCTGGTCAATACTTGACAACTTCGAATGGGCTTTCGGCTATTCCAAGAGGTTTGGGATAATCTACGTTGACTATACTACTCTCAAGAGGATCCCAAAATCCAGTGCCAGGTGGTATAGGAGCGTTATCGAAAGAGGTAGCGTGTTGTAACACCCTTTGCTGGCCCAGAAGTTCCGCATGCCGTAGATTGTGAGGAGTTCGGAAGTGCTGCATGATACTGGCCGGGGACGATTACCAGTGTTCTAGGGACTTTCGAAAATGATGTCGTTCAAGTGGTACGATTGCAACTTATCAGAAGAGCAATATGAGGGGGTAATTCCCTGATTGGA
>DUWJ01000476.1 GCA_012842765.1 Bacillota bacterium
CGTGGCCGCACATTCGGACCATTGTACGGAGGCAATGATCCCGAGGAAACGGATTGGACTGCGCCGTGGCTATCACGGGAAGTCTTGCGTGAACTTCGCACGGGAAGAGTTGCCTACAACTTCAAAATGGGGACTTTTAGCCTGACCGGAGTTTTGGCGGATGATCTCCGTGTTGAGGAAGAGGTGTTGTATCCCATCGATCTCAACGGCAGACGGGTCTATCTTCCGGCGTATAAATGTGCCAAAGGGCAGATAGTGGTATGGAATAACATCGAGAATCCCCTGGTATTGGAGTACAAGCCCTTTGGGATTCCTCTGATAACCGGAGTGTTTGGCTGGAAGGCAGAGGCCATCTCTGTCCGGGGTGGGCAGCTGTAGCAAGTAGCCAATTCGGGAGCACATGGATTTGGCCAACTGCTAATCAATTGCTAGACAGACGTGTTCTGGGCGAGAGCTTTTCCGGCCCCTGTTGGTGTCAGGTTGCCTCTGCATACAGCATCTGGGCTTTTCAAGGAACGTTTGAAGGCGCGAGGTATGTGGAGATAATCGCAGATTACGGATTAGGTAAGACATTTGCTGCGAAGCAGAAAGAGCCGGGAATTGCGGGAAGTGTGAAGGCCGTTTTATCCCCGCGTTTCAAGGACGTTGAAGCGGTTAGGAACGTGTCGTTCTCAATCGATGAGGGAGAGGCAATTGCATTTATAGGGGCCAATGGCGCAGGAAAGTCAACAAAGGTGTTGCTTCATCCCACAACTGGAGAGGCGGTCGTTCTGGGGATAGTCCCGTGGCGCGATAGGCAACAGATTTAAAGAAGGATCGGCACAGTCTTTAGACAGAGGTATCAGCTTTAGTATCATCTCCTGCCCCGCGATAGCTTTGATCTTCTGCTGGTATCCACGATATGTCGCAAGGCGTTTTTCGTGCGCGTATGGGGATGCTTGCGGACATATTCGAGCTGGGCGAAGTGATGTCGACTCCGCTTCTTTCTGAGAGACTGTGTTGCTCGGGGTACACGGTTGTGACCGAAGAGATCATGCTGGCAAGATCCAGGATGGTGAAGGCCCGTTCCATTGCGTACTTGACAGGCAGGCCTTGCCACTACGTCTTGCTCAAGCTCTCACCCTTCGCCTACGTGCGCGCCAATGCGACTTCTTAAGAGCTTATTATTCCTACGAGTTGGTGGAGCCCTGGTCGGGTGGGTCGGCGTTATGGCTGTGCTCACTTTCATTCTTTACGGCTTGGGGGTGAAGCGGAACAATGTCAATAGAGGCTAGGACTGCTCCGCGAAAGGCGAGGGGGAGTGGTTGGGACGGCTAGTCTCATGAGGCGGCAAGTCTTGCAGCGGCGGCTGTTTACGCCAGCTTTGCAACTTTCGCTGGCAGCCTCGTTTTTTATATGAAATGCCCAGACTGTCAGCGTCCAGATGCCCCAGGCAATGATCACCTTCTCCGGATACCCTGGGTCACTGTTTGAAGTCGCTGTCCGGACATTGTGATACCAGTAGGCTTTTTGCATATGTCCCCGTTGAGCTTCTCGGCAATTTGAGTTGGCCGCTTCTTGCGGGACTGATTGCCTTTGCAGCGGGCAGCGCTGTAGCAGCAAAGGTATTGTTTCAAACAGGACTGCGCCGCTACGAGTCAGGCAATCTGATGTCGATTAGGTCATGACTTCCGTTGGGGGTACTGTTGCCTCGTTTGCCTGTGCGCAAGTCGGCCGCGCCTTTTGAATGGACGTCATGACCTGCCAGTATCATTTTGCTCGGGCTATGGCTACCTATCGACTTGGTTGAATCACAGGGCCTTATCCCAAGGCGTC
>DUWJ01000445.1 GCA_012842765.1 Bacillota bacterium
CTGAGAAAGTCATCCAGAGCAGCCCTGTCGGCAAGATAGGTCACAGGCTTTCCCTCATACGCCGCAATCCTCTCTGCAAGGTCTCTCCCGGAAACTCCCGGTATAGGCGACTCACCTGTGCCCTCATAGTAGATATCGGTAATGGCTATGACATCGGCAAGACTGAACGACCGGGCAAACTCGTCGCGAAGATACTTCGTTCTTGTGTAGCGTTGCGGTTGAAATACGACCACAAGCCGTCCCTCGGCTGCCTTCCGCAGAGCGGCCAGAGTTGCCCTGATTTCCACAGGATGGTGCGCATAATCGTCCACCAATGTCATCTCCGGCGTTTTGGCCAGCACCTGGCATCTGCGCTCAGCACCCATGTAACCGGCAAGCCCCCTGCTTATGATCGAAAAATCTATTCCCAGCTGATCGCAGACGGCAACGGCAGCTATGGCATTACTCATGTTATGCATTCCCGGGACGGAAAGCTCAATCTGCCCGAGGCATGCTCCGCGGCGCATAACAGAAAAACGCGATCCGAAGCCGAGCTGCGAATAGTCGGCCGAAGTGTAATCGGCCTCGGAAGAGATGCCATAGTAGATGATTCGCCGGTCAAGTCCCTCAGCGGCCCTCAACACGTTGTGGTCGTCAGCGCACAGAACCGCAAATCCCCCAGGCTTAATTCTTCGGAGAAATTGGGTAAAACCCTCCATTATTCCTTCAAATGTTTCGTAGTAATCCCGATGATCATCATCGATGTTGGTTACAACAGCGATTTCCGGATCGAGTTTTAGGAAGGATCCATACGCCTCATCCGCCTCGACTACCATGAACTCCCCCTCGCCTGCATGGCCTCCGCTCGGAGTCCATGGCAGACCGGCTCCTACTGCCACCGTGGGATCGAGGCCCGCTTCGTTGAGAATATGCGCGATCATCCCGCTTGTCGTAGTCTTTCCGTGTGTTCCTGTTACGGCTATTCCCCGTCGAGGCCTCATGATTTCGCCCAAGAGCTCTGCTCTCGAAACAACCCTTATTCCACGCTCGTGCGCAGCTTGAAGTTCGGGATCATCCTGAGGCACTGCAGCCGACGCTACAACCAAGTCGACCCCGTCGATCCGTGATGGATCATGACCCTGATATACATCAGCGCCAAGAGCCGCCAGATCCTCGAGATGAGGAGAGTAGCGTATATCCGACCCACTCACCTCGGCCCCATGGCCAATGAGTATTCTGGCAAGCGGACTCATGCCACTGCCGCCTATTCCTACGAAATGAACGCGCATTGAACTCATATGACCCGCACCTTTCCCGACACGCCACGCTCCCGCGGACGATGCTATTGTATGCCTTCTGCCCCCTCGGAGAGCATGTCCTGCCCATAGAATGCATCTTGCTGCGGCGCGCCCAGATGCTGAATGAGTCGACCACGATGCCTCCGGACAAATCACATTCAAGGTTTGATCTTATCGTAATGTGCCGTCTATCGCGCCGCCTTTACCACACAATCTGCCACCCTCGCAGCAGCATCGGGTCTTCCCAGATTCCGCGAAGCCCTGGACATGCTGGCCAGTACAGGCCTTGACGACAAAAGCGAGTCTATTTCACGTCCCAAAACCTCCGGTTCAAGCTCGCTGTCGAGTATCACTCTGGCAGCACCCCTGGCTTCCATGGCGCGGGCATTTTTCTCCTGCACATTGTCGGGGACGTGTGGATGAGGGACGAGCACTGCAGCCACGCCCCGTGCCGCAAGTTCAGCAAGGGTGATCGCCCCTGCCCGGCAAATCGCCAGGTCGGCGCAGGCAAGGGCCTGGGGCATATTGTAAATGTATGGCATAATAATAATGTCCCCACGATCCGACCTGCCTATTCCGTCAGAGGAAATACTTGCCCTAATGCCTGATTCAGCCGCAAGCGTCATAGACTCCTCGAATTTATCGCTCCCTGTAGCCAGTATGAATTGTGCGTCGTGCTTCCCCGATAGCGACGGAAGAGCTCGGATAAAAGCTGTATTTACCCTCCTGGCGCCTTGGCTCCCGCCAAACGCCAACACAATTGGACGCCTCGGATCCAGCCCAAACGATGCCGCCGACTCCTCTCGTTGCGCCGACATTATTTCCGGACGAATCGGGTTCCCGGTAAGGACTGAACGTTCGGGCCGAGCTAGATACTGTTTCGACTCTTCCCAGCTCACGGCCACTGTCTTCGCCCATCGTGAAAGCAAGCGGTTGGTAGCACCCGGAACCACATTCTGCTCATGTATAACAACAGGCACCCCTAGCATCGCCGCCGCAAGCATCACCGGGCCCGAAACGTATCCCCCTGTCCCCACGGCAACGCTGGGCCTGAATTTCCTCACGATAGCTATGGATTGGAAAAGGCCTGCCACCGCGCGTCCTGCGGTAGCGAAAGTGTCGAGTGAGAGCCTTCTTTCGAATCCCGAAACGGTGATCGTCTGGAACTCGAAACCCGCCTTGGGAACGAGATCCCCTTCCAGGCCGCGCTTTCCCCCTACAAACAGAATATTGGCATCAGGATATCGCGAAAGCAACTCCCTGGCTATGGAGATGGCGGGGTATATATGGCCCCCCGTGCCGCCTCCCGCCAACAAGAATCTCTTCTGCGCCGATTTCTCACTCTTCAACGAGCTACCTCCCCCGACCTAGAGAACCCTACCCTATCTCTGGTTGACATGCTTCGATACATTGAGCAGTATTCCTATGCCCGCCAACATCGGCACGAGCGACGAGCCACCCGAACTTATCAGCGGCAACGTGATTCCGGTAATAGGCATCATTCCGGAAACCACGGCGATATTCATCATAGCCTGCAAAGTGACCATTATTGTAATGCCAGCAGCAAGAAGCGACCCAAACGAGTCAGGGGCATTGAGCGATGTTCGAAAACCCCGAAGGCCAAATATCATGTAAAGGAGAACAACGGAAGCTGCCCCTAAAAACCCCAATTCTTCTCCGATGACGGCGAAGATGAAGTCGGTGTGTTGCTCGGGAAGGTAATGAAACTTCTGCCTCGACAGCCCCAGTCCAACGCCGACAAGCCCTCCGGAGCCCAGTGCGAGAAGAGACTGGATTATGTGGAATCCGGAATCAAGAGGGTCGGCCCACGGATCAAGAAACGAAGTCAGTCTCCTGAGCCTTACAGGGTCCTGCCTTGCAAAAAGATATACCGCGGGAATCGCCGCGGCTACGGTGGCGATCAGCGATGCCATGTTCGATCCCCCGGCAAAGAGCATGAACCATCCCACTCCCGCGATTCCAATCGCTGTGCCAAGGTCCGGTTCTTTCAGAACAAGAACAGAGCAAGCCCCGATAATCATCATCGGCAGCAAGAAACCCCGAAAGAAGCTCTTCGTTCTAGCCTGGGAAGCCGAAAGATACGACGCCAGGAACACGACCAGTGACAGCTTTGCGAATTCGGAAGGCTGCACCCGAATGGACTCGACTCCCAACCATCTTCGAGACCCTGACACGACAATGCCAACCCCGGGCACCAGAACGAGGACAAGCGCTCCCAGTGAAAGAACCATAAGAAGGCCTGCAAGCCTCTCCCATACATGGTAATCTATGTTCATACACATAATCATTGCTGCAATTCCGATTATCGCCCAGAGGGATTGGCGCTTCAGATAATAATAGGGGTCTCCAAGCTCGTGATAGGCCGTTACCGAGCTCGCGCTGAAGACCATCACAATCCCAATGCTGAGCAAAGCCAGCGTTGCGACGAAGATGACAAGATCAGGAAGCCCTCCGCGGTCGTTTAACATGCCAAAATCACCCCGTACGCCTAAAGCGCCGCAAATCCTAAAGCCGCAAGAAACGCAGCCACTATCCAGAATCTCACCACAATCTTCGGTTCCGCCACTCCCTTCAGCTCGAAATGGTGGTGGATAGGAGCCATCCGAAACACACGCTCGCCGGTGAGCTTGAAGTAGGTTACCTGTATGACATCGGACATGGCTTCAACAACATATATCCCGCCTATCACGAGCAAGAGGAGCTCCGTCCGAGTAATCACCGCCATGGAAGCGAGCGCAGCGCCTAATGCCAATGATCCGGTATCGCCCATGAAAACAGATGCCGGGTAAGCGTTCCACCAGATGAACCCGAGGCACGCCCCGCCCACAGCGCCTGCGAAGGCACTTGCTTCTCCGTGGCCGAGCGCCGATGATACAGCGACATACGCGAATGAAGCGATTGCCATGGTCCCTGCAGCAAGCCCATCGAGGCCGTCCGACAGGTTGACGGCATTCGTCGAGGCAACCAGAACTAGCATGACAAAGGGTATATACCACATTCCAAGATCAACCACGTGTCCATGAGTAAACGGGA
>DUWJ01000096.1 GCA_012842765.1 Bacillota bacterium
GATGCGGTCGTCGTATGTCCCATATTCGATGCCCAGGTTGTACGGGGGTGAAGTAACTACTACATCCACCGATCCTGAAGCTATGTCCTGGGCCATGCCTTCAATGCAGTCGCGATTATGTATAATGACGGTGTCGCTGCTATTGGGAATATCGATGATCTCAGTTGCAACGTGGTTGCTCAACCTTAAGACACCTCGCTTCGATGATTACGTTCTTCTACGTTGGCGCGGATAAATCCTGGCAGACTCCATGATAGACCAAAAGCCGGGGATCTGGAAGGGATGACTTACAACTTGGAAGATGCAAATTGGACAGAACGGACTGAGCTGATCATCGGCGCTGATGGAGTGGCCCGCCTGGCAGGTTCATCAGTTGCTGTTGTGGGGCTCGGGGGAGTGGGATCGGCTTGTGCGGAGGCGCTCGCTAGGGCGCATGTAGGCAAGCTCATCTTCGTCGACGGAGACGTGGTTTCTACCACAAACATAAACAGACAGATCATTGCTTTTACTGATAATATCGGGCGGCCCAAAGCCGAGATCATGGTTGAACGAGTGCGTAGGATAAACCCTCAATGCGAGGCAGTGGCCGAAGTTTGCTGGGTAGACGGGAGCAATGTCGGCGACTTGCTCAGGCTTCGTCCCGACTTTGTGGCGGATGCTATTGACTCTGTCGGGGCGAAACTCGATCTGATAGAGGCTTGCTTAAGATCGCAAATCCCGATAGTCTCGTCGATGGGGGCTGGAAACAGGCTTGATCCTACGGCGTTCGCAATAGCCGACATATCGAAGACTCACACGTGCCCTATGGCCAGGAGTGTCAGACAGGGGTTGCGCAGGCGCGGGATCGAAACCGGCCTCACAGTCGTCTTTTCTGATGAACCGCCCGTTGTCAAGAGCAGTGGGCCGATAGGCAGCATATCAACAGTTCCACCGGCTGCTGGACTTGCCATGGCCAGCGTGATAATACGCCAGCTTGCATCGGATAGTGGCGGCTATGGAGTGTTTCAGTGAATATGATGAAGATGGTTGGCGCGAGAAGAAGAGTTTTGACGTTATTGATAGCAGGGCTTGTTGCAGCCTTAGGATTGTCTCCCGGAGCCGGCGGTGCCCCGAAGCAGGAGGAGGCTGCGACAATCCAAACCTTCGCTGGATACGGCGATCTGCTCACGCTCAGCTCACCTCCCGTATCCGGCATTTCGGTTCCTGGAACCATCCAGGTGAGCGGAAGGTCATGCTGCAGCACAGTCTTGATCAGGTGTTCCCGGCAGGATGATCCGGCGAAGTTTGCGAACACTTTTGTGACTGTTGGCGATGATGGCGGATTCTCAGCGACAGTGTGGTTTTTCGATGGCCCGGGTCGATACGTAATGGACATAGCCGCGGTTCCCAGAGGCGAGACGGTTTTCAGGGTAACCTGCCGTCTTGTTGTCGACAATACTTTGTCTACGATTCCTTTGGCGCCGAGACAATATTCGGGCTACGGCTCGGATCTCGAGATCAACTCTCCCATCGCATCTTCCAACAGAGTCTCTGATTTCGTGACGATCACAGGCAAGAGCGCGTTCCCAGCAGTGTGGACGAGTATCGAGAATGCCAAAACGGGGCAGAGACGGGATCATATCGCCGAAACACTGCCGAACGGAGATTTCGCGATCACCATTCCTCTGGATGTAGGAGAGGGAGAGTGCCGAATATCGGTGGCGTCCAGGTTGATTGCTCCTGGCACTTACAACACGGTTGCCGAGTATCTGGTCGTAGTCGATCCTGCGCCCATCGACATGATTGAGCCTGCATACCGAGGTGGAACGATACTGGCTTGCGACAGATTCCTTATTAAGGGCGTTGCCAACGCCGACGGCGTCAGGGTGGATGTTGAGCGTGATGGGAAAAGTGCAGCCTCTCTAAAACGGTCCAGGGCAGGCGCATTTGGACTTTGGATAGATCCGCCCGCAATCGGCGAGGAGTGCCTGGTAACCATATCTTCGCTTCATCGCGACACGAACAGGTGTGTGCCCCGGCGCAAGTACAGGGTAGTTCGGGTTCCGAAAATCCCTCTTCTCGACGATTCGGAGAAAAGACAGATTCAATGGGATGATGCCGAAATCAGGGTGCTTGCGGAATCGATAGCGTCGGATGCGCGTGATTCTTACGACAGACTCCGGGCCATACACGATTGGATTGCTTCCAACCTTGCCTACGACGTCCGCGCTGCTGCCAGCGGCGACTTCGGACCGACTGACGCCATTTCCGTCATTGCCCGCGGGGGAAGTGTGTGCCAGGGATATGCAAATGTCACAGCCGCTCTTGCTGCTGCGGCTGGGCTTCGCGTGCGCGTAGTCGGGGGTGAAGGGATTCAGGAAGGAATACGAGAGAGCCATGCTTGGAACGAAGCGGAAGTGAATGGCAGGATAGTGTTGCTCGATACGACTTGGGACGCCGGACATGTAAAAGACGGCAGGTTCGTTCGCATGCCTGCCGCCATCTGGTTCGATTCTTCTCCGGAGGAATTCAGCTTGAGCCACTCGGGCGGGCTCATTATTCCATGAGTTGCCACTCGGCTTGCTGAACCATGCCGGTAACGGGGTCCACCACTTTTTCGTCGAGCCAGTAAAGGAGCATTCCGTCGGTGGAACGGTATATCCAGACTCTCTTGTATTTCGCGCCCCATTCGAATATTGCCGCCACTGAAATGCCGCTCGGGGTTTTGCCCACATAGCTCACTTCGACGGAACTTCCAACGAGCGGGTCGAAGGGGTCAAGCTTGTTGCCATTCTTAAGCTTTGCCAGACCTGCCTTGGGTAGCCAGAATCCGCCTATTTGGCCCGTTCCCGAATATACTTTGATCGCGGCGCCCGTCTGCCCCCTATCATCCGAGAAGACTCGGGTAACCTTGGCAACCGTCCAGTTTCGGCCCCCATCTTCAATTTCAACTTCGAGCAAGGCGGGTATAGGAATGTTATGACCGGTTGTGGGTAGCCATGTCCTTATGGTGCCCTGATAGGTCAGCTTGGCGCCGGGTTTTGCCCAGGAAGGCGCGGCTTCTCCTGACCAAGGAAGAGAGATGTTACGTTTCGTCACAAACTCGGCTGCGGAAACGTAAGCTAATCTTTGATCCGAGAGTGTAAGCCATTGCGCCTGATAGATGAGGAGCCCCGTGCTGGACTGGAATATCCAGACATAATGCTTGTTGCTGCCTGTGGGCCTGTAGTCGAATCTGATGGAATCGTACTTTGTTCCACCTGCCTCAAATTGAATCTCGGAGATGGAAAGGTGCTCGGGAGCGCGTTTGGCAATATCCTTGAACACTATGGGGTTTATCCAGAAATCACCTGCGCCTGCATAGGCGGCCCGTGTCACGTCTTCCCACGGTATCATTAGGTCGCCTATGAATAGGGTGGAGCAGGTGGCCGAAAACCGCGTAGCGAGGGCTATCACATCAGTTCTGACCAGAGCGGGGGCTGCAGGGCTGAGCTCCTCTGGATGCATGATTGGAGGCTTCACGGCGTCCTTGTTCGGCCCACTCAATGGGTTAGGCACCGTCGCCGCCGATGTCCGATAGTAAGCTCTTAGCCCTTCCTGCACCCACAGGGGGGCAGGAAGGCTCTTCAACTCGGGAAAGAGGGTGAGAATCGATTGAGAATCAGATTCCCTTTCTACCAGCGTCTGTCCTCGGCTGGCAATCTGATGAGAGGGCATAGCCACAGCCGTGTTTGGGCCATGACCAATCAGCGTCGCGCA
>DUWJ01000446.1 GCA_012842765.1 Bacillota bacterium
CAGGGCGCTGTGGACCTGTCGGGCGGACAGAATCAAAGACTCATGCTGGCCAGGGCCATTTACCGTGATGCCCCCATAACGGTGTTGGACGAACCTACCGCCGCATTAGATCCAATAGCTGAAAGCGAAATATACGGAAGTTACAGCCGGATGGTGCGTGGCAAGACGGCCGTGTTCATATCCCACCGCCTGGCATCCACCAGGTTCTGCGATAGAATTCTGTTCATAGAGGACGGACAGATAGCAGAAGAAGGCAGTCATGAAGAGTTGATGAGACTTGGCGGCAAGTACAGAGAGATGTTCGACATCCAGGCCTATTACTATCAGGATAACCTTGGTGACGAAAGCGGAGTCGCCGCATCGGCAGCGGGAGGTGAAACAGCATGATCGCAGAGGCAAATGTGGAGAAAAACGAACGGAGCGGTGTAGCCGGAGTGCGACAAGGCATTAGGCTTTTGGGGAGGCTCGATGATACGCTGGCCAGAACTTCCGTGATCCTGGGGATTTTCGAGGCGGCGGTTCCTCTTGTGGCGGTGTACATGGGGAAAAGGGTCATAGAAACGCTTTCCTCAGGCACGGGCGAAGTCATGAGGGTCGTGTTGTGGGCCATCTTTCTCAACCTCGGGCTTACCCTCGCATCCAAATGGCTGCAGGTGCAGTTCAGCTACGGTCAGGCGGAGATGTGGCGCAAGAAGGATATTGCCGTCAACAACAAGCTGATGGAAGTCGACTACGAAGCGGTGGAGGATCCGCGCATCCACGAAAAGCTGGCATGGCTGCAGCAAACAGAGAAAATGTTGGATCGCGGGGTGCCCGCCCAGGCCGATTACCTGAAAAACATGGCAAGAGGGACTTTTACCCTGGTGGCAGGACTCGTCATGTCCCTTGGAGTTTTCTCTGTTCCCCTGCCGGGTACCGACATGCCCCTCTTCTTGCAGAACACCTTGTTTCTTGCTTTGATAATCGCTTTGCAGCTCTACTCTCTGTGGGCTGGGGCGCGCAATGCGCGGGGGATAAATGAGATATCAGAGTCGGTGACGCTTCCCATGAATATGCTGTTCAGCGCTTACTGGCCGCACTGGCAGGAATATTCCTATGGCAAAGACACCAGGCTCTACACTGGGAAAGCGCTGAACAACGCTCTTCGGCAGATGCCTGCGGTGTTTGATCGGATATACGACGCTTTTATGGGTAAGTACACAAGCATTGGTGTAAGAACCGTGGCAAACGACATACTCACTATGGGGTTGGTCTATGGCTTCGTCGGCGTCAAGGCGTATTACGGCCTCATTACTCCGCCGGACATCGTGCTCTACGCCGGCACGGTGACTTTGATGATGTCAGGGCTTACGAATCTTGCCCAGAATTACAGCAAAGCTGTGAGGAACATACCGTACCTGACGGTTCTTGGCGATTTTCTGGACATCGAAAGCGAGCGGTATCAAGGCACGCTTCCTGTAGAGAAGCGGGATGATAACGATTACGTGTTTGAAGTCAAGAACGTGAGCTTCAAGTATCCTGGTTCTGACAAGTATGCGCTCAAGGACGTGAACCTCAAGCTCAGTGTGGGCGAAAAGCTGGCCGTGGTGGGCATGAACGGCAGCGGCAAGACCACGCTAATAAAGCTGCTCACCAGGTTTTACGACCCAACGGAAGGGGAAATCACGCTCAACGGGGTAGATATCCGAAAGTTCAACTACGATGAATATCTAGAGCTGTTTTCCGTGGTGTTCCAGGATTTGAAGCTGTTTTCTTTCGACATAGCTCAGAACGTTGCCGCCGGAATATCACCTGACGAAGAGCGGGTGACAGAGGCTTTGCATATGGCGGGGTTCGATGAGAGACTGGCAGAGATGCCCGAAGGGATACACACTTACCTTTACAAGAATTTTGCCGAAAGCGGCGTGGAAATCTCCGGAGGCGAGGCGCAGAAGATAGCCATGGCGCGCGCTTTATACAAAGATGCGCCTTTCGTAATACTGGACGAACCCACCGCGGCGCTTGACCCTATATCCGAATTCGAGATATATACCAACTTCGACAACATGGTGCGGGGCAGGACTGCGGTCTACATCTCTCACAGGCTTTCGTCGTGCAGGTTCTGCGACGATATCGCGGTGTTTGACGAGGGCCGTATGGTGCAGAGGGGCAGTCACGACGAGCTTCTGCGGGATACCGGCGGCAAGTACTACGAGCTTTGGAACGCCCAGGCCCAATACTACAAACAGGAGGAGATAGACGCTTTGCTGTAGGCTTGCCTGCTCTGTGGTGCTATTTGCCTGCAATAGGTATTGACCTGAATGCCTTGAAGAGCTCATCTGCCTGTTCAATGAAGCTAGCAATGAGGAAGTCGGGGACCACTTCACCCCGTGTGAAGCAGTCAATCTGATGGTAGATACTCTTTTCCTGCCGGATGGCGATATCCTTTCAGTCAGAGGCATTGTCAATGCATTGTTTCATTGCGATAGTGATTCTGCTATGAATTCTGAGGGATGGTGGGATTATACAAGAGCTTATGGACTTGGATTGATTCGATCAAGTCCGAAATATGCTGTAAAAATGGTTCTAGGTCGTTGAAACATGCCTATACAGATACGTAATCGAACCTGCCAGCGAATCCGATCCAATTCCTCGTCCTTGCTCCGTTGGGCGCATTCGCTTGGTTTTCACTTTTTATCCAAGCCGAGTGAGTATTGTACTCCGGCTCGGCCTCGCGGCAAGTTATGCCCAAGGCCGTGATATTCTTCCATGGCTAAACCCTGCTTGCCTCTCAGCCTTCGCCGGAGTGGGCGGCGGCTAGCGGCTTGGATTATGACAAGAAGGGCTGAGCCTCAGGCAACGCGGAGGGCAGCTTCAGGCAAGGATTCTGCCTTGCCCGATTCACAAGCCTGCTTCCACTGCCAATACTCCGCCATGTTCAGGTACCTACGACCAGTAGACCAATCCTCATCCTTTTCGATAAGCACAGCGCCAATCAACCTCACAGCGGAGTCATCATTTGGGAATATCCTTATCACTCGTTCCCGCCTTCGGATCTCTTCGTTGAGCCTTTCTGCACAGTTGGTTGTTCGCAGCCTTTTGCGGAGACACTCTGGCAGGACCATTACGGCCATCGCATCGTCAAAGCCCTCTTCAAGTCTTTCAATTGCCTTGGGAGCCAGATCTCCGAAATCAGCACGATCCCGTTAAGCAATTCTCTGGCCGTATTCATATCGGGCGCTTCAAACATGAGTCGGAGTCGGGAGTGAAGCTGATTCGTAAGCGCCTTGGGGCACGCATCCAGGATGTTTTTGGTAAAATGAGTCTGGCAACGCTGCCATGATGCCCCCCTGAAATTCTATGGCCACAGCATTGACCAACCCACCGTGATCATCCGAGACCACAAGATCCACGCCCGAAAGGCCCCTCGCTTTCAAGGCCCTGAAGAAATTGCGCCACGAGTTTTCCTTCTCACTATCTGCAAGCATGAACCCGAGAATCTCACGCATGCCTTCAGAGTCTATGCCTACAGCAATCAACGCACTATGGTTCCAAACCCTACCTCCCTTACGTATCTTGAACACTATGGCATCAACTATCAGAAATGGGTATGGCCCTTTATCGAGAGGACGTTCACGCCATTCACGAACCACAGGGTCTAGCGTTTTCACCATGTCTGAAACTGTCGATTTTGAGATCTCCACGCCACATAGCTCTTGAGTTATCTTTCGGATCTTGCGGGTAGACACCCCGTTTACTACCATTTCAACCAATGTAGTAATCAAGGCCTGTTCGCTGCGCTGGTAACGGTCGAAAAGATTCGTATTCAGCTTACCCTTTCTAAACTGAGGGATTCCAGATGGTGTAACTTTAGAGTAGGACGGGGAGAGGGAACGGGTTAGCGACGAAGAAGAGAGACCACAAAGTCCTGGAAGACGTTCCTGAGCGGGACGTCGCGGTGAAGTAATCCACCATCCAGCGCCCAGAAAGGTGGTCTC
>DUWJ01000097.1 GCA_012842765.1 Bacillota bacterium
CACAATCTTGCGGCTTCATCCATGTAATGAGTGGTAAAGAGCACGCAATGGCCCTTGTCTCTAAGAGCCCGAATCATGCTACGGGTCTCCCGCACAGCCATCACGTCAAGGCCAGTGGTGGGCTCATCCATGATGATGTTTTTGGGGTCATGCACGAGGGCACGGCCGAGAACTACCTTTTGCCTCTGCCCGCGGCTAAAACCCTCGGCCCTCCTGTCAGCGAATTCTCCCATGTCCAAGGCGTCAATGACTTCTTGAATCCTCTGCTCCAGCCTATCTCCGGCAATTCCGTAGAACGCACCATAGTACCTGAGATGCTCTCTCGGAGTGAGTCGCGGGTAAACGCCGCTCGAATCCGTTTGCACTCCTAAGACCCTGCGAACCGACGCAGGGTCCTGTATCACGTCATGTCCGTCAACGACAACAGTGCCACGCGTCGGACGAATCAGCCCACATATCATCCTAAGCGTGGTCGTCTTCCCTGCCCCGTTCGGGCCCAGCAACCCTGTTATCTGGCCATCAGAACAGACGAAATTCACGCCGTCAACAGCCCTTACATCTCCGTAGTGCTTGACGAGGTCCCTCACTTCGATCAAACGATTCCACCCTTTCGACGTCCGCCTTCCTATTTATTCCATTTAAAGGTTTTCCCCTACACGATTATGGCGTGCCACCGTCTACTGCATAACAAAGTATGAACAAGGCACTAACACAATTGCCAGAATCATACCACGTATGTCGGGGTAAGTCTATTGGAGAGAACTCCATTGCAGCAGCAAGTTGCCAAAATCAGTAGCTGTATAAATAGTTGAGTATGATGTCGACGATCTCAGCAACTCGTCTAGCATCAACACGGTCCGGCGTATCAGCAGGCCCGTGGAAGCCGTAACTGTAGTCAGGGTGAATGAGGCTTACAGCCTCAATGCCGGCAAGCGCAAACGAGGCGTTGTCGCACATTGAACCGCTTCCCATCTCTGAGTCGATTCCGTGCTGCAGGGCTATGCCATAAAGATGGTAGACAAGACTAGTGAGCATCATGGCGTATTCCTCGATGACTAGGGGAACATCGTATTTCGATCCGACATTGTCGATGTTTATCATCACTGCTTCATCCAGAGGATAGCACGGGTTGTTCGAGTAATACCTCGATCCCCACATCCCCTCTTCCTCCCCGTTGAAGGCAATGAAGACCACCGCCCGCCTCGGGCGATGCGCAGTTTCCGCAAGCAGCCTGGCTATTTCCATCATAGCCGCCATCCCTGAGGCATTGTCCATGGCCCCCGGGTTATACGTGCCGTTGAAGTTGCTGCCCATATGGTCGATATGGGCACCGATGATAACGTGGTCTTCGTCCACCTCTCCATCAGGCCCCAAAAGCACAGCAACGACATTAGCGGCAATAACATCCTCCACCGCGAAATCCCAGTCCATCCTGATGCGCAGCCCACATCCGCTCGCTTCAACGAGCCGCGAGAAGACGTCAACATCGCACTTGAAGATCACAGGTCCCGACGAGAGATGGGCATCACGGTCCTGAAACTCGACGTCCTGCGATATCAGACCGTATACGGGGAAATAACCGATCTCAGCAATGTCTGTCTCCAGGACAATGCCGGCAAATTCCGGCGGATCTTCATCTTCTGATGCGAGGCGATTATATAGAATGTGCATATCTGCGGCGCTCTCCGATATGGGCAGCGGAATGAGCAGGATCTTCCCGTCTTCCATATCATCAAGATGGCTCAGTCTCTCGAGGACAACTCCTTTCCCCACAACCTCCTTAGATACCATCCAACCTTGCATAGGCGCTGGGGCGTATTGTTCTACATAATTAAAGTTCGATACCAGATTGCCAACTGCGTCTACGATCTGAAGCTCCGGAGCACGCCGAAACATCCGGACCGGCTGGACATATGGCTGCAGATAACCATCGAGGCTTTCAGGGCAAACAAGCCCGAGTCGGCGGAAATAGTCGGCTACGTATTCTACTGCATCCCAATTCCCTTGGGTACCGGGAAGACGACCCATATACTTTTCAGAAGCGAGTTCTCGGATGATCTCCTCTATGTTGTTTAAATCTACGCTGAAATCAGGCGTACCATGGCATTCAGAACCAGGGTACATATTGGCTGAGCAAATTCGGGGCGCACAGAGCGCCACGACTACAACGATAAGCAGCACCCCTTTGGCTTTGGTTCGCACGGATAGTCACCCCCTCCGATAAGCCAGACTTTTTGCTGCGACGAAACAAGACCGTACAACCTGTATTAATTGCCACTTCTTCTTTCATTGTACAAATCCTTCTCAGTAAGTAGAGTCAGTTGCAGTCTGCCGATGGATCGCTCAAGCCCTCAAACGTTCGCACGGGTATCCATAATATACCAGCTTGGCAAGATCCTTGCGCTGCCTCCATCCCATGAGACCGCTGACTCGTTGTAAGGGACGCCCTGAAGCATGTCACGAAGGGCTCTGATTGGCTCATAGTAGATCAGGAAAAGCACTTGTTTTGGAGATGGGCTCACTTGGGGGCATATCGCAGACCTCGCGCTACTTGGGTGTGGTACCGTGGAGCGGCCCTACAGCTATTACACTCTTCGTACAAAGAACCCCGCTCGCCGAGTTGCCAGCATCCTATTTCATCCCGACATGACAGCACACGCCCGATTAGGCCGCAAGGGATCTGGTAACCACAGCAGATTCAGAGCATGTGCACAGTCCCGTCTGCGAATGGACCGCAGCATCCGGCCTTGCGGCTTTGCCTGGATTGATCTTGAGCCTGTAAACACGCAACGCCTGGTAGAATACGAGCTTTGAAGGATGTAAATGGCGCAAAGCAAATCGCAGCTGAAAACCGGGGGCGGATCGTATCCGCCCCTCCTTCCCTTTGGTTATTCCATCAATAGCATGTCCGCCAATACGCCTACGTGGTCCACGACTATGTCGGGCTTGTTCTCTTCGGTGATGTCATCTCGGCTAGTCTCCCCCGAAAGCACTAGCACTGAGCGCATGCCCCAGTTTTTGGCGAACTTCATATCTGTGTAAAGCCTATCGCCAACAACCCCTATCTGTTTGCCCCGGAACGGGGTCCGCGACTCAACCAACTTCACCATTCCAGCTTCGGGCTTCCCCATGACCTCCACCGTCATCTGCTCGTAGGCGGTTTTGAGGCAAGCGATTATCGACCCGCAATCCGGTATGAACTCGGTTTTTCCTACCGGGCACACAGTGTCGGGATGCGTAGCAATGACACGCACCCCCTGTTGTATGTGCTTGCCGGCAATCACTAGTTTCTCGTATGTAAGCGTAGTATCGAACCCCACCACAACGTACTCGGCAGATTCATCATAGCCTGCATGAACTGTCATACCGTAGCGTTCCAACTCTGCCTTGAGGCTTTCTGTGCCCACCGAATACACGCTCGACACTCCTCGCCGGCTCAATTCCAAGGCTGTTGCCTCCTGCGAGCTGAGAATCGAATCTGTGCCTACGGGCCAGCCTAGCCTAGTCAGCTTTTCCGAGTAGAAATTCACAGACCTTGAAGAGTTGTTCGTCATAAAGAATACTTGTATGCCCTTTTCCTCCGCCACATCTTTCAACCGCAAAGCGCCGTCAATGAGTCTGTCCCCAAGGTAAATCGTCCCGTCAAGGTCGACCAAAAGGCACCTGATCTCTTCCGCCACTCAGGATATACACCCCTTACACAATTGATCTCAGCATCCCATCGATGTCCCGTATTCCAGAATTTGAGCGCCATAATGAAAAAGCCTGCCATCTTCGGCACCAAACGACGATCAGGCCGTATGCGCCAACATGACAGACCTCTCCTGCTCTCCCGGTCCGCGCCATTATCCTTTTTTAAGTAGGCATGATTCGGCCTAAATCACCAACATGTTTGTCTTTTTCTATACACTGCTCGCAACTCCTCTATTGCTGCCCTAAAGGAATCAACTCAGTTCGTCCTGAGGAGTAGACGAATCCCCTGAAACGTCTCCACCTGAAGAATCAGAAAGTTCCCCCTCATTCTCCGCAATTCCACCTCGGCCACAATCCTCAGCTTTGCCCGGATCAAGCTTACTCCACAGAACCGGAATCATTATCGCGCTCGCAGCCATGGGGACGATAAATGGCGCCTTTGGACCGATGTTATCCCACATGAGGCCTCCTATGTATGGCGCAGGAAGCGATATCAGTCCCAGGCTCGTTGAAAACAAGCCAAATGCGGTTCCGTGCAGTTCGAGTGGGACAACCTTTGAAATCAAGGAGTTGTAGGCGGGGCTGAGCAGCGCAGCCCCGATTCCGTACAGAATCCAGATAAGCGCGAAATGCCAATGTTCTCTGGCAAACAGCAGCAGAATCAGATACCCTATCGCGTGTAAGGCATGCCCGGATACCAATCCTGCTCGCTCGCCGAATCTGTCCGCAAACCATCCGCCAAAAGGCAACAATATCATCATCGCCCCAGAGAACAACGAGCTCAAGAGTCCGATCTGCCTGTTGCTCAGACCCACTATGTTTCCGAGGTAGAGCGGCTCAAACCTATATGACGTGCTGTAGGCCACATCGAAGACCCCATCAGAGATGAAGAGCCACGTGAGTATGCCTCCAGCGAATACAGACGACATCATAAACGCGATGTCTTTCTTGAGTTTCGGAAAGGTCATCCTCTCCATCACAGGACCTGTCCTGTTTTGAGCGGATTTGGCCATGGCAAACCGTATGATTGTCGCGACTGCGTAAAGTACTCCTGCCGTTGCGAACATCGCGCGGTACCCGTACTTCTCCGACACAATGCCCCCGATAGGCGGTCCAACAACCCCTACTATCATGTATATCGAGTCTGTAAGAGCGAAACACCTTGCACGCATCTCCTCTGACGATTGCTCGGCGATAAACGCTCGAAAGCTTGGGGCCACAAAACAGCCTGCAAGAGAAGATATGCTCTGCGCCAGGATAATCCACTGCCACGTTGGCGCCACTACGTGAAGCGCATACCCTACAATCCCTGCAACGCTGCCAATTGCAATCGCCTGAAGACGCCCAATTGAATCTGACACAAATCCGCCGAGAATCTGAAATGCCAATGGCACGACAGATGCAATCGTAAACAAGAGCCCCACCTGCTGCACGTTGGCGCCAAGCGACTGCACATACAGCGACATGAGGGGCTGCCCCATCTCAGATGCAATATTTGCGAAAATCATGGCTACGAGAAATGTCATCAGGGTTCGATTAATCAGACGAGACGAGCGCTTCTGCCCTTCGGGCATCGATGGGGAATCCCCATTAACTGAAACCAATTGATTATCCCCCGACGATCTAGCACTTGAGAGAGGATCACTGGCCGCGCAGACGCCCAAATGGCATCTTCGCGTGATCACATGCCCATAGTATCATCACTTAAGCCAGTTTGTCGATGTTTGCCAGTCTGCGCCTGATGGCGAACCAATTCCCTGCTGCACCATTTCTCCGTCATTTCACAGACGCATCTCGGCTCTGCCGGGCAGAAAAATAGCACGAGGCCATCCTCGTACAGCCCAATGACTCGTTCAGCGTCGTGCTCTCCCCTATCTGCGCTGATTCGGATGATGTCTAAAACACCCCGAGACAAGCCGACCTCAGTACAATGCTCCACGACAAATTTATCTAAAAGCCTGCCTAAAATGGACGTACCCGTCCCGGGCCAAGTCCACCCTCTCGCCGCCTGCAATAACAATGGACCGTCTCAGAGAAGGCTCAGTTATTTCGCCGATAGCGGTAACACGGCAAAGGCCAGCTGCCTCGAATGCATCTTCTACATCTCGTACATAACCCTTGGAGACGGTGAAAAGGAGTTCGAAATCCTCGCCTCCAAAAAGAGCCCACTCGAGTGGATCAATTCCTGCCTCGTCCGCAATCATCCTGGCGGACTCGGATACTGGCACGAGATCAGAATAGATCAAGGCACCGGTCCCACTCCGATCGCATATGTGCCCCACTTCGCTGGCCAGTCCGTCACTGACATCGATCATAGCCGTGACGCAACCAGGGCCAAGGCCTACTAGGGTTCTCGATTCTTCCAGCCTCGGAACCGGCAGGAAATGAGCGCGCAAAGCAGTTGAACGGGGGTCTTCTTGGTGAGGCTGCTCTTCCATGTCCGGCGCCGAATTGATAGTCCATGTTCCACTTTTCAGCTCGGCCTCGAGAAGATGCAGGCCCGCTGCTGACGCGCCCAGGTCCCCGGTGACCATCACTACATCGCCGGGCCTTGCGCCATAGCGGTACTTTATCTTCTTCTCATCTGCCTGGCCCACCATGGTCACGCTTATCGCAAGGATGCTGGATTCAACCATGTCGCCCCCGACGAGATTGACTCGGTCCTTCGCAAGCAGGCACTTCATTCCCTCATATAGCCGGTCCACATTCTCCACCCTCTCCGATGGCGGAAGAGCGATCGACACTACGCAATGCTTAGGCTCGCCGCCCATGGCGGCAATATCGCTCAGGTTTACAGCCACAGCCTTGTATCCTATATGTGTCCAGGGAGCAGCGCATCTTATGAAATGGACATCCTCTACAAGCATATCAGTGCATATAAGAAGCATGCATCCGGGGGAAACCCTCACGACAGCCGCATCGTCTCCGATTCCCTGAACTACTGAGGACGGATCATTCACGCATCCATCATCGATCCGGGATATCAGGCCGAACTCTCCTATCTTCGAAATCTCCATCGAAATCTGCTCCTTTGCAGCGCGCCATAGTAAGCATCACACACAGGCATCCAAGTGGGTAGAGAGTGCACTCGGGGGAATACGGCTCATCAATTTCCCACAGATAGAACTATAGCATTTCTGTCTCCTGATCATGACCATATCGGACCTGTGTATAAACCAAGAAGGCGAACATGATTCCTGTAGCCAGGATAATACCGCGGCGCTTCGAATGCTTTCCCCACCCACCCCCTGCTCGGGACTTATCGCCAGTGCCCTGGTCATACAAATCAGTCCAGGAAATGTCGGCATTTAACATAGATCCTTTGCAGCCGGCTATAGCACATATGCGATGGTTTGCAGCAACAGGAGTGTTCTCAGGCTTCGCGCTTTTTCATGCGCATGGGCGCTGATCCTGCGTCGTCTGGCGGCATGAAACTGGGCTCCAACTAACAGGCCTCACTCAATCTGAACAAAGCCGGTAATGGGATACCGGGCCCGCCAGGACAAAGTTGGGGCTTTGAAGGTTATTTTCCAAGCTGTAGCAGGCAATAACGGTCTTCCAGCCTGGACAGGCACATGCTCCTATGCCGGAAACAGGCTTCGGTTTGATCACCCGACAATCCCCTTCCTTCAGGCATGGTGAGTGTCACGGCCCGGAGGCATGCAATGTGACAAGGACCTGGCGCCGCCCCGGGCAAGGCCTGTGCAGCCCCCGCGGGGTCAGACGCCATCCTCTGCCGGCATGCTCTCTCCACTGATCCGGTTCAGGTAGGAGCAAGATTACTTGGAAAAGACTTTGACTCCTCCGACGAATGTCATTTCAACATCTATATCCTTCAGGTGCTCGGGAGGAACCGACCTGGGATTTTCCGACAAGACAACTAAATCGCCAGACTTGCCAGGGCTGATGCTGCCACAAAGATTCTCCTCATAACCTGCATAGGCACCTATTGCCGTATACGAACGGAGAGCTTCATCCACTGTCATCTTCTCTGAATTACCGAGTGTCATACCGCTCGAAGTCTTCCTTGTCACCGCCGCATACATCCCCAGAAGAGGACTGCCATCGCACACCGGCGAATCGGAATTGCCGGCCACCCGAATGCCTATGTCTATAGCGCTCCTTAGAGGGAATGTGCGGCATGCCCTCTCGTAGCCGAGGTTCGATATCCAGCTGTCGCCCAAAGCATACATGAAAGACGTGGACGCCTCGATCACCAGCCCAAGGTCTCGGATCCTCTTCAAGTGGTCTCGAGTAGGCAATACGCAATGATCTATCCTGTTTCGCATAGCTCGCACACTCTCTACGGAGACCTCCCGAGCGGCATCCTCCAAAGAGGATATAGCAAGCTCTATGGCCCTTTCACCTATTGCATGGATCGATACCCTGATGCCATTTTTCACACACTCTGTCACAAGGGGTGAAAGCTCATCCCTTTCAACATAGAGAACCCCTTTTTCACCCTTTCGGCCTGCATAATCCTCTTCCACAGCTGCCGAACACCCGCCTATGCTGCCATCCAGGATGAATTTTACGCCCATGAACTTCAACATGTCGTTTCCATACCCGCTCTTGAGTCCGGATCCTAAAACAAAGGGGATAAGCCCCGCATCCCGCGACCCGAAAGTGATGCCTTCAAGCCACACGCGGACCCGAGCAGGCAAGCTATGGCTTTCAGCTAGTCTTTGGTAGGTTGCGAACGCGTCCGCATCGACGAGCATGTCGTGGACTGTTGTTATCCCCCACTTCGGCAACTGCCCGAGAGCGAGTGCGAATCCGCGTTCCACTTCCTGATCGGTGTACGGCGGTATGGCTATCAGATCTTGTGCACGATCCATCAACAAACCAGTGGGTTCACCAGTGGCCGGATCGCGGTCGATCCGCCCTCCCTCAGGATCAGGCGTATCCGCCGTTATTCCAGACAGCCTCAGCGCGAGACTGTTGGCAACGCCCATGTGTACACAAGTCCTCCTTATATAGACCGGGTTGTCAGGCGAAACCTTGTCCAGATCCCATCTAGTCGGATGCACGCGTTCCTCCAGTTTACTGTCGTCGTATCCCCACCCACGAACCCATCCGCCCTTCGGGGTCTCATCTACGCGTTCTGCAATCTTATCGACAATATCGGCCACAGATTTCACAGAAGGGTATGTGCAATCCACATCGAGCATCATTCCGGCCAATATGGACGGATGCATGTGTGATTCCACAAAGCCCGGCGCAACGGCCCGGCCTTCAAGGTCAATAACCTCTGGTCTACCATGGCATCGCGAAAATGCCCCTTCTTCCGCGCCAACGTAAGCTATTCTGCCGTTGCGAACGAGTATTGCGTCGCCCTGGAGGTTCGGTTCGTCAATAGCTAGAATTTGTCCGTTTTTCAGCAATAGCTCTTTCTCATCGTTTTGCACTTTCATCTCTCCAACACCATACTTTTCCTTGTAAAGCACGCGACTCCATGCTTTATTATAATCCAATTCCTCTGGTGCAGAGACTGGCCATCCTGCTTTTAGCGGCTAAAATGCTCATCTTTCTGACCTTCCAGACAAAA
>DUWJ01000447.1 GCA_012842765.1 Bacillota bacterium
GGATAACCCCTCGAAGTGGTCAAAACTGAGCACGACGTACTTGGGCACGTTGTTCTTCAGAATGACCACTGCTCCCTGCTGGTCCGCTGCACGTGCCACTTTGGAGAAGTTCCTGTTGGCATCAGCTAAAGGGATCATCTGTTTGGTGTTTATTATCATGTCGATCACCTCATCCCCAGTATACTCAATATGTAGGCAAGATTGAACCTACATTTGCCCACTGCCATTATGCGGATTCTTGGTTGCGCTCCGGCAGAGCACCTCGATTAGCCCTTCCGCGATTCCCCAGTTTCTGCTCTGAGCATTCTTCTTGGGACGACAGGAAGGAGGCGAACTATGTGACGATTCGCAGGGCCTATGCTGCTTTCGCCGCAGCTGTGATCATTGGGTGTGTGCTGATGCCGATGATGACGGTGAAGGCATTGGCTGTGGAGCCCGGCATTCCCGGCGTTTCGGGATCCGAGGCGCTCGAGGAGTTTGAGAATCGGTCATACAAATATGACAACTTCTGGGGTGAGCCGTATGCAGGATCAATACTCTCCAAGCAACATGCCTGTGAACCGCTGCCCGGATTCATCTCGAAGGATGATTCCCTGTACGATGTCGACGTTCTCTTTAGGGTGTTGAAGTACGGATACGCTGGATATCAGTCTTTCGGCGGCGATGAGGTACTCCTTACGGGGAGAGCCTGGGATCCAACGAATTCGTGACACTGCTCCAACGGGGACTTGGTTTCATTCAGGATGGCCATTTCTCCATCCATCCCAAGACCATGTGCCGCAGACGCAGGTTCTTTGCACGATTCGACACGGAGTTTGACGAGTGCGGCGGCAGGTTCTATGCACGCCGTAGGCCCGACCTATGGGTAGCTGCGGTCGAAGGGGAGGATCCATCGCGTTGGATGAAGCCGTCTATAGGCCTCGATGGAGAGGTCTTCTAGTGCCTCGGAGCCATAAGCGATGCCAATCTCATATGTGTCAAGCTTGGCCGGAGCGATGGGTCGTATGAGTTTATCTGGCTCAACCTGGTTGATTCCGGCTTTGCCCCGAAGCCTGCGTACGAGCTTAGGTATATGGATGGCATTCCCGTTGCGTCAACTCGAAGCCTGACGGCGGTGCCTGACACTGTGCCACAGCTTGAGGCGTTGGTCTATGGCGCGGTCGAGCTGAAGGAAGCTCCCGCGGCTATCTTGGACATGAGATCGTACATGGGCCAGAATGACTGGTACGCCATGGAGTGGGTGAGAAGGTTCGCTGGGGTTGATGTGTGCCCTGCCAGCTTCCACGCTCAGCTGGTGACGGATACAGCCGGAAAGATGCTAGACAACTGCATGTCTTCATTTGGACTGGACTGGAGCGCAACGCCTGGAAGTCCGTTAGATGGCGACTCCGATGGGCCGTCCGATGTCAGCTCACGGCTTGCCGGCGAGAGCTTCGTCGGCTGCCTCTGTCAACTTGAGAACGTGGTATTTGTGGGCACAAATGCCTATGTAATGATGCTCGCAGGCAATACGGGGGTGTGCACGCTTCCGAATTCAGAGGTTGTGCTGGTGTGCGGCAGCAGGCTAGCCCTGGGTGAGGACCTGTTGAACTAGGATGGCTTGGGCTACATGCCTAACCTCAGGGTACATCCTGACAAGGCAATGGAGAGGGCGGTCAAGTACATTTGGGCCAGGCAGGCGGGCGGGGGAGATCATTGATGCGGTGCAGGGCACCTCGGACACTACTACCAGATTGCGCTGAACAGACAGCTGAGAACGGCCCGGCTTCTCTCCAGCGAGCCGGAGAGCTGTGGCAAGAGACCGTGTCGCTTCGCATGCGAAATCATGACGTAGAGTTCATGCGGGCATCTTAGCCAAGCCGGGGCCGGGGCGAGTTTCCGCCCGACTCCTCCTTGCCTTGCACAATCGCCAGCTCAGCTGAGCGCCTCGAGGATGTCTGCTGCCAAGGCGTCGATGAGGCTTTCCTGGTAGCCAGCTTTTTGCTCAGCAAGCATTGCGTCTTTGACCGGGAGGAGCTGGGGCGCCGTGATCGCCTGAAGCTTGGCGAGGCGGTGCGCGGATAGGGGCGTCTCCGACATGCAATGTCCATAGTTTTCAGGTCCGTAGCGCCACGGGCGGACTGATTCCCCGAGCCGGTCCATCAACCTCTGGGCCATTTGAAGTCCCTCGGGGTCGAAATCCCCTGAGTAGAAGAGAGTAGCCCCGCTGGCTGCGAGCTTGTCCAGGATGATCAGGGCGGCCAGCGTGAACTGCCCGTGGGTGCAAATCATTGGCGGTCGGCGGGCGTGCCCCGAAGAGCTTTCAGATACCTGATCCAGCACGGCTGAGAAAACGCCGGAGTTCTCGATTACGAACACTGCCGGGCTAATGTCTCGGTCCGCCCCAGGCCCGGCGCACGCTTCAAACGGTCTGCACGATTGCGCCTTGACCAGTTCCCGGAGAGGGATGTTGAGTACAACGCCTTCGCGGCAGGCTGCAGCCCACGTCGGCAAGGGCTGGGCAGCGCTGGAGGCCAGAATTCCAGTGCATGTAACGAAGTTGAGGAGGTCGTCGCGGACTATTCCGAAATGCGCCAAGAGCTCGGTGATGTCTTCGACCCCGCGCGGAGGGGCGAGTGGCGCCGCTGGTGACTTGGCTGTCCGCACCCAGTTGAGCGCGGCGATGAGGTATTTGCCCATTTCGGTGCCGAGATCAAAACAGTGCGGGTCGCCGCCGATGCGGCTTGCGAATACTGGGAGCCGCTCATACCTTCCTGCCTCTGGACGAGCTGGGTCGATGGGTAGATCCGACAGGGCAGAGAGGATCTTCTCCAGCTGTGCATGCAACGTGACTGGGTCGCGGTCATAGGAGCGGTGGACGCTCCGGCTTCCCGAGCCTTTTACAGCTAGGTTATCGAGCCATGCGCGGCTGTAGGGCGACGTACACGTGTCGCGCAGGCTCTGGAAGAAGGCGCGCTTCACCGCCTCGCGCGCATTTCGCTCTTCCGCCAGGGTTGTTATGGGGTCTCCCTGGTAGCCTTCGAGAATATCGATGAGCCGAACTCCGGCGAATTTAGTGCGCCCAAGCGCTTCCTCGAGGCGCCGAGCGGGAATTGCCACCGAGCCGCTGGAGCTGTAGTCGGTGCGGAAGAGCTCTGACAGGGCCGTCCGTTCCGCATCGTCAAGCCCATCGAGTTTCACCTTGCCTCGAATGTCGCCTGTGCGTCTGTATTTCTGGATGACCTGGTCGATCAGGCGATGAAGTCCTTTCTCTTTTCTGAAAAACTCTACCGCGTCAGCCAGCCTCATGTCCATATTGTCCATGCTATCCATACGGTGCCTCCACACTCATCACTCTTCTGCCACGCTGGCCACCATATCCTGCGCCGCCCTTGCTTCCTGAGCCGACTCACTGGCCGCCTCCAGGTCTTGGGCCGATCCCATCAACTGGCGCGTCTGCCCGTCCCAGCGATAGCGCACGCTAGTCACGAACGATGCATTCCTCGGGCGAACAAGCTCGCAGATTGAGAGAGATGAGACAGTATCGTAATCTCCCCACAGGCTCGCTGAGTTTATGATGTAGTCGAATCCCAGCTTCTCCAGGAGATCGAACATATCGCGCACATTATTCTCGTCAACGCCCGCGAATGCTTCGTCCAAAGAGATGATGTAGGGGGCGTCGTCCCGTGCCTCGGAATATCTGGAGAACGCCGCAGACAGCAGGGGGATGTACATTGCCATCGCCTTCTCGCCGCCGCTGAACTTGTAGAAGGCGTTGTTGGTCAGTTCGTGCTCGCGTTCGCCCTGGCGGTTGTAGTACAGGGTGAACGAGAACCACTGCCGGTAATCGAGGACTTCCTTGATCGCCCCGTGCAGGGTGTTGCCCTGCTTGCCTTCGTCGAGCAGCTCTTTTGCACGGTCTATTCTGGATCTGAAATGCTTGACTACTCTGGCCATGTCCTCTTCCTTCAGCAAGCCCGGGTTAGCTCGCAGCAGGTCGACGAGGTCTTTGGTGTCCATTTCATCCTCGGATTCGGCCGTGCGGGGGCGCCAGCGCAGATCGAAAGCGAGGCCGCTGGAGGTGTCCCTCTCCGCCATAAGGCTTCGGATTAGTTTGACCCACTGTTCCGCCCTGCTTATGCGTTCCCTGATGATCCTTCCGACGCTGTGCATTATGATTTCCTCGTAGAGCTCGCGGTCCTTTTCACTGAGCAATCTCCGCTGAAGCTCAATGTCCTGATCCAGCTGATCGAGGACGAAGTAAGGGCTCACCCGGTTCCCCGCATGATCCATTAGGACCTCCAGCCGTCGCGACCTCTGCCTCAGCTGTTCCCATTCGGCCTCTTCGGCCTCGCCGTTTCCGCTCAAGGTAGGCAGTTCTAGCTCGAGAACAGGCTCAATTGTGGGGCGGTACTCCACGAGGGCCCCGATCTCCTCATAGAAGGACTTAGTCAGCCGGTTTGTCACTGTATCCCGATCGAGGTTCGACCGAGTGAGCAAGTGCCCAAGCTTCTTCGTTGCCGCCTTGGCTCTGATCAAAGACTGAGCTTCGCCATGGATTGCGGAATCTGCATCGGCGCAGGCGTCGGCATCAGCGCGGGTTGCGCTGGGGGCGGCTTTCCCGGTGGCGTCGGATAAACCGCCGATGTTGACGAAGTCCAGCTTTTCCTCGTCCACGAATACTCTTCTGCATGCGTCGGCCACCGACCAAGCGAAGCCGAGTTTCTGTGCGTGCTCTGCGATCTTGTGCTCAATGGATTCCACTTCCTTGGCCGCGCTCCCGCTTCTGCTCGCGAGCTCCCGCATCTCGGCGGGAATCGCGCTCAGCCGATTCACCACCTGCGCTACTCGAAGGCGTATCTCATCCGCCCCGAGTTCGCAGAGGCGGGCGCGGACCTGCTCCAGCTTGAGCGAAATCTCATAGGAGGAGGAAGAGAGGGAGTCGATCTCGCGCACAAGCTCTGCTGAGTCCGCTGCCACGCCGGCGAGCCCTTCCTCGTGTTGACGTGAAAGCATGAGGTTGTGGCACAGCTCTTTCTGGGTGAGCTCAGTCTCATGCAGACGGCGCACGTACTCCTTCATAGATGCCACGGCCCAGTCGTACGCCTCTTCAGTCGCTTCTAGCTTTAGCCCTTCAGCGGTGGCCACGAGTTGGGCACGCGCCTCCTGGAGAACCGAGTAGGCCTGCTTCACTTTCTCGTTGCATCGTTCGGCTTCGCGCTGGTGTGCCTGTATCTCCAGTCTTACTTGGGCAAGCTGCTCGAATACTGCGAGCGCTTCTGCATCCTGCGGGAAGGCTGCATGTTCCAGCCCGAGCCGGCGTTGCCGCTCCTTGAGCGCTCCAAGTTCCGATTCGAGCGCGAGATGCTCTTCCTGAATCGACGCGAGTTCTGCCTCCAGACGCGCGATCATCTGTTCGCGGAATCTTCGCCGCGCTTCCCTGCCGATGAAAGATGCAGGTGTGATCCTAGCGATTGAGCCTTCGATTATGCCTATCTGGTAGGCGCCGCGCTCCGTCAAGGCTGCCGGGGTTCGGCGCGGAGCTGGGGCCGGACCTAAAGCTTCGACGGCGCTATGCCCTGAGCCGAAGTCTCGAGCGGAATCTACCACGAGGACGCTCATCAGAACGTCTTGGATATCACGTTCCGAGACACCTGAGTCCGCCGCCGCAGCAGGACGGAGGAAGTCGGCGAGTGTTCGGGCGAGAATCTGCGGCTCTGGCCTTATGATCCTGTCCGAGTCGAATGAGGCAATATCGAAATCGCGAGGGACGATGATAGCGTCGAGCAGGCCCATCTCTGTGATGGCCGATTCGATGCGGCCCTGCAGATCATCGGGGATTCCGTCGCGGAACTCGACTGCGGCGAAGAACGGCGCGTGCGCCACGCCGGCTTCCGACAGCCTCTGCCTGGCAGCAACACTTTCGGGGCGGCGCGGCGGCTCTGGGTCGCTCTTCGCCTTCCACTGGGCAAGCTCGGTTTCCTTTTCGTCCATTTCTCGTTTTATGACGCTCATGGCGTGCTCAGTCTTGAGCATTTCGGACTCAATAGCGCGCAGCCCGCGGGTATGGGCATCTTCTTCAGGTGCACGGGCTTCTGAGTATCTGTGCGGCTCATACAGCTGTGAGATCCGCCTCGAGATTTCACTCATCTCATCGCCTGTGAGCCGTAGCTCTTCGCACCTTTTCCGCCAATGGTGGACCGCCTGTGTTAGTGAGTCCTTTGCCTCTTCGAAGCTTGTTTCGAGTCTGTGCTCTTCATTGCGCGCCAGGTCCAGTTGCTTCTGCGCCTCGCCCAGCATCAGTTGGGCCTCCTGGTATCTTTCCTGCTTTTCGCCGTGCTCTCGAATCATGCGTCGGACAGACTCCAGCCTGTGCAGATGGTCTTGGGCTTCCTTTCTCCAGAGGACGAAATCGCAGAAGGACCGGGGATCATGCTCGAACCTGAATACCGATACTGCATACGGCTCATACTGCGCTTCAGCAGCGTCCACCTTCATGGTTGCCAGCGCCGCCTGGATCTCGGCTTCGGAGGCCAGCGTCGCCTCCTCGCATTCCTGCAACTTGTTGCGGAGATGCGATTCCATTTGCTGTTTGCTCGACAGTTGACTCTGCTTGTGGGACTTCGTCTTCTCGACGTTCGCTCGCTCCGCCTCCAGGCCCTGCTTCTGCTGTTCAGCTTTGAAGACATCATGCTCTTTGAGGCGGGTCTCCTCGTCTGCGAGAACTCTCCTCTCGCGTTCGAGCGCGTCCAGTTCCAGGTCGCACTGGGCTTTCTCAGCCTGGCGCTGCTCGAGGCTTGCTACAAGCTCTTTGCCCAGGCTTTCAAGGCGGTCCCGGCGCTTCACTGAGTTTGCGAAGGCCTGAGCCTTCTCTACGAGCACAAACTGGTTGTACAGGTCATATTGCTTGCACAGGCGGGCTATGGATGCCCGGTCCCGCGTTACCTGTTCGAGCTGCTGTTTGATCTGGTCCATATTCTCAATAGTATCCGAAAGCGGTCTGAGCTCGTCGTCGGAAAGGGCGGAAAGCGATGCGTCCAGGATCTCGTATATTACTGTGGGCTTGAACTCTCTCGACAGTTTGGGCGTGCGGAGCTGGATAAGAAGCTGGATGAGCTCATCGAAGGCTTCGAGGGAGTCGAACCCGAAAACGTACCTGTTGACCAGCTCCATGTACTCCCGCTGAGTGCGGACTACACGACCGCCTGCGCCGAGCTCATCTTCGAGCTGGCGTCGGGTCAGCGGGATCTTCTGCTCTTCGCCCTTGTCGGCGCTGAATTCGGTCTTGTAGAGCACCAGGTCGCGGCCGATACGCCTGCCATCGTGGATCACGAAACCCCAGAAGTCCATGGCCGCTCCGCGCCTGGCCTTGAGCCCGATGCCGGTCGTCATGAACTGAGGCGTGTTGGCGCGTTTGTACTCCAAGTACAGGTATCCGGTGCGCTCTTCTCTGTTCACGACTTCTTCCTCACCCAACAGGTAATCTTCCATCCGTCGCGCACGCGAGCCGAACGGGTCGAGTCTGTCAGCGCTCTTTCTCCCGTCGAGCAGCACCGGGATGAGGCTCTGCATCGTCACCGACTTGCCCGAGCCGTTTGCGCCCCTGAGGAGCAGCTTCCCGTTGGAGAACACGAACTCCTCGTCAACGTAGTACCAGAAGTTCAGCATTCCCGCCCGATGGATGTGCCATCTATCATCTGATCTGCGTTCGTGCAATCCTCACTACTCCTTTTCGGCCTGGTGGGCTGTACCGCTGACATCCTCATCCACAGCAGCCAGCCCTTTGTCGGCGGATAGCTTTCTGTCGAACTCAGCCGGGTACTCGCCTGTCACACGACCGAACGTTGGCATGAGAAAGACCATGCCGGACTCAGGATCTTCGAGCGCGAGGCGCCAGTCGATAAGGAACGCTTTGAGCTCGGCGGCCACTTCCCGCAGCTTGGCTCTTCGATGCTGAACACCCCAGCCAGGTCCGTACCTGGATCTGCATGTGTCTGCGAGCCGCTGGAAATCGACAGAGGTTAGCCTGACAATCCCGTCAGGCTGCATCTGTAGCTCCTCTGCGTCGAGAGCCTGGCGCACAACCGCCGCAAATTGGAGCGATATGTCTGAAATGCCTTTGGCGTCGGGGTACGTAGTGTATCTCATCTTTCGCTCGGGCAAGACCAGCATGGCGCAGTTTCGATATAGTTCGAGGCTGAAATCGGTGTGAGCCTCGATGTCTTCCTGGATGCGGTTGCAGTAATTGCGGAGGTACAGGATATCGGGATCCTGACCTCCACTTCCGTACAGCGCCGGGCACATGAAAAGCTTGCGGTAGATCCGATGCCGCCGGGAGGTCGCGCTCTCTCTGCCATCTTCAGTTACCGTCTCAGTCCCCGCTCCAGTCTCCACCCAAGACGCATCGAGGAGTTCGCTCATGGTCCCAAACTCTGACAGATCTTTTGGATAAGGGCGCATGAAGTATCTGGAGACAATTGCTACGTCGTAGAGGACTTCAGTGTCGGGAGAAAGGCTGAACTGCTCCACATCCCCCTCGACCGGCTGGATGATGCCCACTTCCCTGGCGAACGTAAGCGCTCTCACAAGGGATTTTCTATGCGCGTAATCGCGCCAGTCGAGCTCTATCTCTGCAGGGCATATCGCCTTGAGCTCCTCGCACACTTCGCTCAACAGGAACTGCTCATCAACACCTTTCCGGTCGAGATATGCGAGAATGCAGCAAAAGAGGGCGTAGTCCATGGCGAGCTTGAACTCGGGGATTCCCATGTAGGCCTCGGGTTCAGCAGGGATCTTCTCGAGACGCGCGAAGTATCGGTGCACGACGAGCCTGAAGCCGAGCTTGTCCATGGCGTACATCGCGAGGGCCGACTCACGCTCGCGGACCATTCGGTACTTGTCAGGTTCTCTATCCCTAAGGATCCACCATTGTTCCATGAGGTGACCCAGGGCCTCTCGGGCCACATCGTCGAATGAGATATCAGGCAAGGCTACTACCTCCAGGTCTGCCGCGGGCCAGTGCTGGGCGCCACCAGGAATTCGTAATTTGGCATCTCCAAGACTCCGTCATCGGACACCAGGCGTATCCTGGTGCCATCCACTAGCTTGAGCTGGACCACGATGCCGGTTTCGGTGTTCGTGCACCTATCCGGGCTTAGCATGCACCGATCGATCCATGCCAGGAGGACCCGCCGCACATTGGGGTCTACCGGGCCCAGCTCAGCCAGGACAACTCTGCCGCCCGCGGTGATCTCTTCAATCAGACGCCGTTCGGCGGCCCTCTCTTGAAGGTGCATCTCGAGCATTTCCCGTTTTTCGCGCTCGCGGCTGATAACAGCGCTCGGCTTGGTCCTCTCTCGGTATAGCCGAGTTCGGGGTTTGACTGTGACAACAGACGGGGGCAGGTCCCAGACTTCTGAGTACATATCATCTGAAACTGGAAAGTCCGAGACGAAGTGACGGGTGTTCGGGACCCCGAATACGCAGGAGGAGAGCTTGTGCGCCTCCTCTATGCTGTCGAGACTGGCGAACCATCGCGCCAGATACAGGTAGTCGTTGTACCGGCTGCGGATGTTGTGGCTCCTTTCGCCGAGCCTCTGAGCGAACCGGGTTATCCTGCGGATCGTCTCATTGGTTTCGTTTTGAAGATATGACAGATCGCTTTCACGGCCTCCGGCGCCCAGAAACCAGTCCCTCAGCCCGTGCCATTGCCCGATGAGAGTGGCTTCAAGCTCGGACTTGGAAGGCCGCGCATCCAGCCTTGGAATGCTGAGCTGGTAATTGGCGACCTGGCCTGCCAAGTGTCTGACAACATCGTCCGGAACACTCCGCAAGAGCGCGTCTATCTTGGCGGAGGTGCGCTGCAAGGACGACATGAAGTCGCGGAGGTACTCTGTGAGCGCGTCCTTGTAGACGAGGAACGCCTCAGTCTTCATCAGCCCCTCAACTTTTTCGCTCTTCAGATGCGCAAGGTAGTCGGCGGCATTCTGCGTAAGCCTTCGGAAATGTCCGAAAACATCGTCCCAAATCTGGCTGACTTCCTCGTTCGATCGTGTGCGGCTCTGACCGCTCGCGGGCTCGGTCTTGGAGCCCGCGGTGGATCCGACAGCGTGCCCAACCATCGGCCCAACGAGCGCCTCGAGCGCTTCCAGCATCCGCTGTACGAGACTTCTTTCGAGCGATCCGCCGAAGGAGTCTCCCATCTGTTCCAGCGTGCGCACCATTCTCTCAATTTCAACTGTGTATGGCGCGCACTGATACCTGAACCTTTTCCTCTTGAACTGCTCGATGCTGGTTACTCTCCCTGTTTCCTGACGGGGTATGAGGTTCTTCCATTCAACGAGCTGATCGAGGTCGCGCATGAGCAGCTCTTCAGTGTAGTCATGAAAATGCGGGCTTTCCTTCAGATGGTCCAGTACCTCCCCGGGTAGAAGATAGTACCTGAGCCGTTCATGCTGGATGTAGAAATATCGAAGGATGGCGCGGTAGCGCCAGGCATTCTCAGTAGTGAGGTAAGTGGCCTCAGTGATCGGTTTCAGGAGCATGTCGTCCATTAGCATCAGCCCATTTCCATAGTTGCTCAGCAAGTTGGTGCGCCTGTTGCCAGGGATTATCGTCACAGCCAGGGACGAGCGGCCCCGGGGCATGACGGCTTTCGCGCTGATCCTGTGCAAGTTCAACCAGCGGCAGTCGAGCGCTTAAGGAACCTCAGGAGCCGAAAGTGGTTCAAAAGCCCCAGCGGTCCTAAGCGCCCTCGGGCGCTGAGATAACCGGTTGATTCTGACTTTCAAGAATTCGCTGCCGAGTGACGGTGTCCTTCAAGCAAAGAGAGGGAAGGGTGGCAACAATGCGGGATTCTGGGAGTATCGCACGTTCCCGCGTGATCTCACGCCCAATCATGATGGGGGTTTGAGGAGACCGATTCTTCCAAGCGAGCATAATAAGGCACATGCGGCTTGCAGAAATGGGATAGCCAGATTCCGGGCAACATTGATGATTCTAGCGGCGTGAGTGTCTGAACGGGAATCCGACCCTGAAGCGACCATCGCTCCCGTTGCACACTCCACTGGCAGCGCTAGCCTTGATGCTGATGTGGACTAGCTCTTCTTGCCCTCCTTGATGTCCAAACTTAGGATGGCTATGTTGGCGAATATAGTCGATGGATGCGAGTTCATGATAGACTAATAATGCAGTACGCTTTTCACAAATTCCCTCGAAGGAGGTCTTGCTGGCCCATGACTGAAGGAACAGGCATGAATCTGCCGATCGTCCATAAACTTCGGACCTTTTCGCCGGAGCATTGCAGGTATGTTGACACCATCCTCAGCTGTATACTCCGGCACTATGGCGAGAACCTCCTGGGACTCGCCATTTTCGGCTCGTTCGCGCGAGGCGAAAATCGCAAGGATTCTGATCTTGACCTCTTGATCATATTAGAGGAAGCCGACAAAAGGCGCATCAGGATAGAGGAATTCATCCGGGAAGTAGAAATGAAGCACGATGACTTGGCCCAACGGCTCTTCAGAGAGGAGGGCCTCTCATGCGAGCTCTCACCGTACATCGTCACTGAGACCGAGGCCCTCATGATGCAGCCAATCTACTACGACTTGGTGACTGACCATGTGATTATCTGGGATCCGGAAGGGATCATCGATCGAATTATCAACTCCGCCTCAGCGCTTCTCAAAGAAGTGGGAGCCTACCGCGTCAGGCGGAATAACACATGGGAGTGGCGCACCAACCGATTCTTGGGGGGTATTGGGTTGTGAAGAGTGACGATTTGACTCTGGCCTATTTGGAGAAAGCCTCGGTGCGGCTGGAGGCCCTCTATTTTTACCGCGAACGAAATGCATATTCCGATGTTGTTCGCGAAGCTCAGAGCGTGGTGGAATTGACCCTCAAGGCTTTGTTGCGTGCTGCGGGGGTTGAAGTGCCGAAGGTCCACGATGTCGGCCGAACTCTTGAGGATAACAGGGACTTGCTGCCTCCGATCATCTGCGATCATATGGTGAAAATCCGCAGCATTTCGAAGAGACTCCGCAAGGAGCGTGAGCTGAGCTTCTATGGCGCCGAGGATTTTGTGCCTACTGTCGAATATGAGTTGTCCGATGCGGACCAAGCCATTGAAGAGGCTGGGTTCGTGCTGGAGGTTGTGAAGAAAGCACTGGCAAGTGAGTTACAGCCGGAAAACTGGCGTTGATGCAGGTGACCAAAGACCGTAGTCGCGATCGCCGCTTCAGAAAGCGACGGCACACGGGTGGCTGAGAGGGGCCCAATGAGGGTTATGCACAAGTATCAATGGCTCGGTCTGAATAGGGCGCTGCTGAGGGAGGGCTCTACAGCTCATATTCAACGTGTAGCCACGCCATATAGACGTTTGCCGTGTCGCTAGGCGGGCGGGTATTGGGGTGCTCCGGGCTGCAATGGGACATATGGCCTGAGGCATTATTCAACCGATCCGCCCTGAAAACATTAGGAGGAACGCGAAGCGGCGGCGGCGCTCTCCACGTCATGGGCGTAGAATTGGGCAATGGCCAGGCTTTGTATGATCGTCCTTGATTAGCGAGCTTAAGATTTCGCCGGCCATGTCTTTGGACGAGCTTGACGAGGGGTCTGGTGTTTGGTGGAGGAGTCCTACCACAATCGACCCCATTCATCCCTTAAGGGTGAGTCATCGCTGGAAGTCTGCTGCGCTGGCATCAAGGATGCTCGCACCGAAACGTCTTAGGTGATAGCTGGGGCGTCTGGGCATTCGGCCGAGTACATGGCAGATCGCACAGGCTGTTTCGCCTTCAAAGGGCAGATCTTCAAATGCCGTGTGGATTGCGTCAGTGAAAAGGGGTTTCTTCGCCACGATACTTCTGAGAAACAGATGCTCATGCATTTCGATAGCATCGATAACGACTATGGCGCCGAAAACCATTTGAAAGAGCCACGCTCTGATTTGGTTTCTCATCTTCGTCCATAAAGAAAATCACACTATCAACACCTGGATTCTCCTCAAAAACCGTCTTCAACGCTCTTAACAAGAGGGCGGAGGCGACATGCTCGTCAATAGGGTTTGCAAATGCCATGCCAAAGATTTCTGCCGTATGGGCGTCTGTGCGCAGGAATAAACCACCATTAATCTTGCCTTCTGTTTTCAACGCAAGGATAGTCCATTGATCAATGCTATTGCGCAAACGCTCAACATTCCAGTAAATGTTGTCGAAGTGCGCCTCATGAAATCCGGCGTATTCCTCAAAATCAGTGTGGTCTATCCGCATGATTTCATGATCCGAGGAATCGTGGTCTATGAATTGGCTTCTCCCAAGACGCATGTCCAGGCTCGCTTCGATCAACTCATATCCATTTAGCTGCA
>DUWJ01000098.1 GCA_012842765.1 Bacillota bacterium
AAACACCCTACAACGCCCAAAAGCAACACGCTAGCCACAGCGATGGCTGAGAAAGCCCTTTTGGTGTCCATCCCCAAACCCGCCTTTCATCCAATGGATAATTGCCTGAGCCAATCCATAACTATGCTGCCGCGAAGCCTTCCTCTTATTCATTGTCCGGCGCGACCCCTTGATTTTGTAATCCCACTGCACGGGTGCTCTTGCAGTCCCCACTACTCAACCGGATCCAATGGCTCTGATAAGGTGCCCCACACGAATCCATATGCCCTTCGATCTTGCCCAATCTCTGCCGCCAACTTAGACACTACAAGCCTGCCAGGGCCATGGTTTGACAACAGGCTCCCGCGTCGATAAACTGACGAAGTAAGCCAATAAAGCGGGCATGAGGTGATACCGATCAGAGCCTACTATTCTATTGGGGAAATATCGAGGCTTTTCGGCATGTCGATACAAACCCTAAGGCACTACGACAGAATTGGGCTCCTCCGCCCAGCCTATGTGAACCATGATAACAATTACAGGTACTACTCCCATGAACAATTTCTTCAGATCAAGCTGATAAAGTACCTGAAAACCCTCGGCTTCTCATTGGCCCAGATCCGGGACATCGTCAACCAGGACCTGTCGTCCGAGGTGATAATCGAACTCCTCCGTGAGCAAGAAGAGGCGGTCAATAACAGAATAGACCAGCTCGTCGCCTTGCGGCAAGACATGCGCGCCTTCGAAGAAAGGCTGGCCGGCCTCGCAGAACGGACCTTTGGAGAGGCTTTCTTGGATAGCAAGCCTGAACGAAAAGTCATAGCCTACGATTACATCAACAAACCGAATGCAAACTTGGCCGTTGGCATGAGGAAGATTCTCGCGGATATCGAGAGAGAACACAGTGTACTCAAGTATGAGCCGGGTATGCTAGTATCATATACCGAATTCGCAGCCTCAGGAAGAGTAGAGTTCAAGAAAATCATAGTCGAGTTAGACGATGAACTCGACTATCCTCACCACAACATATTGAGACTTCCCGCAGGTCCCCACGCCACTATCATATATGAGGGCGCCACAGAAGAGGGCCAAAAATACTACGGCAAAATAGTAGAGTTCATATCCGACCATGGCCTAAGCCCGAAGGGCGATTTCATTCACGCTATAGCCGTCTCCTATGTTAACAGCAATGGCACAGGAGTGTCTCTGCACGAGGTATCGGTTCTCACTGAATGATCTTCTCCCGCCAGCTTGACTCTATACCAACAATAGACTGTAAGATCTCCTGTTAGGGAGGCCTTTCAGTCGTGAGCAAATTCTTGCATTATACCGTCCCATCCGTGATGGGATGTTTAGTAACTTCATTGTATCTTGTCGTAGACGGCGTCTTCATTGCCAGGGGAGTTGGAGAAACAGCAGTAGCTGCCGTAACATTGGTGCTGCCTCTCACAATGGCCTTTGTGGCATTGAGCATGATCTTCTCTGTGGGCGGAGGCAATCTCGTATCAACTTCGAGAGGCGCAGGCGACCAAGCCCGGGCGGTCAATGTTTTCAGAGAATCAATATACATGCTGCTTTCGATAGGAATTATCTTCAGCATCCTAGGAACCCTGTTCGCGGATGAAATAGCGATAATGCTGGGTGCAACGGGTGAACTCGTTAGCCCGGCCGCCGAATACACGAAATACTACATGCTTTTCACCGTGCCCGTCCTGCTCGCCATCGCATTGAGCACCTTCATACGACACGACGGATCTCCAAAGTTGTCGATGCGTTCTATGCTGTACGGAGCAGTCACCAACATCGTGCTCGACTACGTTTTCGTGTTCCCCCTCCAGATGGGGCTGCGCGGCGCCGCAATAGCTTCAGGGCTGGGCCAAATTGTCACCGTAATCACGTGCATGAAACATTTCATCGAGCGACGCGGGATCCTGAGAATAGGCAAAGCCTCATTCGAATGGGAAGATATCAAAGATATATTCGTCCTCGGGTTCCCTTCCTTTCT
>DUWJ01000099.1 GCA_012842765.1 Bacillota bacterium
CCTTCCGCCTCGCCAGGCATGGGAATACGAGATAACGCCATACATGCCGTTGGCTCACATGGCGCCTACTTTTTGGGTCCCAAACGTCACTGCAGAGGGTGTGGAGGCGCTCGTCCTCGGCGTCGAACCGGTGGGGCTCAGACAGTACGTTGCCGGCGTGGGATTGGATCTGGCCAATGGCGGTCCCACCTGCCAACTTGCCTACATGGACCAGCAGAATGCACGTTTCCCGCTGAGCTTGACAATATCAGGTGGCCCGAAAGGCAACTCGCAGAGCGTCGCTATCTCTTTTCCTATGTGGGGCGATCCGTCCTGGTCAGGCGGGCTCACCATAGAATATGCCCATGCAGGCCTCACAGGAACCCATTATCATCTCCTCGCCGCCGATGGAAACCTATCCCACATTGTGGGACGCGATCTCCTCCGGTCCACAGCCACGCTGCAGGCACAAGCCGCACTGACCTCTAGCACATTTGCAGGGCCATGGACACCGGAGATATCGGTGACACTGGCAAACTCCGTGAGGCTGCCGATGACCAGGAACAACCGGTTTGAAGTCCAAGCCGTGGCGGGATGGACTGGTTCTGAAAGTTATGCAGACATGCTTTGCATAGGAGGACATGATGGGAAGTATCCCGTCAGAGGAGTCGAACATGCCTACTCATCGGGAACCCACATCATGCTCGGCAGCGCTGAGTACGAATTCACATTGGCGCCGGTTGAGGCAAGCTTCGGGCCGACCAGTATCTTCATCGATGATCTTCAGGCATCTGTCTTCATCGACGCAGGTTCAGCCGGTCCGTGTTTCACATTGGAAAACTTCGTGGCCAGCGTGGGCATGGAAGTGGGAGCTTCCATAGTTCCGGGCTACACCAGTGGAAGGGGACTTATCTCTTTAGGCCTGGCCAAACCTATAGTATGGCGCGGGACGGCGCCCGAACCACAGTCTGATTTCACGATCTACGTGAAACTGTCAGGCACCCCGCTATAGCAAACCCCGATATCGAGGCGCGCGACAGGTGGCCCTGCTGCGCGCCTGCTATTGGTCATGTTACTCCCATGTGACGCTGCATAATCGAGATGAGCTTGTTTGCGTAATTGGGATCAGTTGCATAGCCCGCGCGCTGGAGCTCCCAGGCAAACGCGACTGGATCATCCCTTACTGCCAGGGCCGGAGCATAACGTTGCGCCTCCGTAAGGAGGGACGCATAGTCGGCAAATGATTCTTCGTAGCTGTTGTAGGCCCTGAATTCGGCTTCGACGTGAACCTTCTTGCCCTTGATGTAGTCAATATCGTTCGCCATAACCGAACCCGCAGGTCCCTCTCCTTTTATGTTGAAAAGGTTGAACGCCTCTTTTCCCGTATACTTGTCGCGGATAGGGTTCTTCAGCCACCCAGTCTCGAGAGCAGCCTGAGCCAGCATGATCTCCACCGGAATCCCGGTCTCCTCGAAAACCTTTTCAGCATGCGGCCTGAGCAACTCGAAAAACTCCTCAGGCATCATGTCACGATTGCACCTCCTTCAGCCTCATCACAGCCAATCTATGAAACAAGACCGTCAAAGTCGACTGCCATCAGCACCAATTCGCCGAGGCATACGCGATCAGCACGGTCTGCCACCCCATACTATTCCATTTTACGGCAAGCGCACCAGCAGCTCCACAGGCGCAAAGCTGCATCAAGAAACCAGCATACGACAACGCCTCATCCCATCGCTTCTTTATTTTAGAAAGCCCGCTGGCCCCGACGTGTCAACAAACCCCTTCAGAGCTGACCAAGGCAGGAAGGAAACATAGCTTCCTTCCGCATAGCACCCCATTTCATACGGGCCAAAGTAAAAGTCGATTCCGGCAGGGCTCACAGTGAACCTGTCGAGCAAGTCCACACCGACCTCGGTCACCTCGCCACGCGTTATCCAACCCGCTTTCTGCTTCTTCAAGTCCGCGATTATCAGCTCTGAGACCTTCTTCTCCCAACCGCTGCCCTTGAGGAACACGTCATCGAGGCCGAATCCTGACGCGCCGGAAGACGAAAGCCGCAAATTGATAGGCGTATACCACGTCATGCCGTGGGCGCCTCCAGCATACCCGTACGTCTCATGCATCATGCTGATGATACTGTTCGATGCGTACCTGATCGTTACGTAGTTTACGTGTTCCCAGTACATGCCTGCCCTGCAATAGTCGGGGTACATCTCGGGAAAAAACGTGAAATCCTCATCAACTGAGGACCAGAGCTGACTGTCTACTATTTCCTGCACCACTGCCATGCTCCTATTAGATTTGGCTTCTGCGAATAACGGGCGCTCCAACCACACTCGGATGAATCCTCTTCTGACCTCCTGAGTCTGAACCATGTCCGCCAGAAGCCGAAGGGAGAAGGGATATCTCCTTGTCCGGTCAGCACTCGTCCAGGTTCCTTTCCACTCGGTGACAAAGGGGTTGAAATCAAAGGCCCACTCTCCGGAAACCTTGCCATCAGCAGTTCTTTCCTTAACGATCAACGATCCCCCTCTATTCACCCCGTCGAGCACGAGCGGAATGCCGTATGCATCATACCAATACTCCCCTGACACCTGCGCGCCATCGACAACCAAGTTCATCTGCACAGACCATTTTCCATTCACCTCGCCCACCAGGCGGTAGTGAAGAGCCTCAATGGCAACGGTTGTAGGTGCCAATGCCACCAATATTAACCCGACAACTAACATCCCGACAATCCTGCGCCGAGCCTTCATCTGTCTCTCCTCCAATCGTAGAATGGGGCCATTATTGCACGCCATCCTCAAGGCTCCGCCTCGTCAGATAATAGGCAACGCGGCAGAGCATGTCCCCTGCCGCGTTGCCCAGCGAAGGTAGGTTCGCATGACGCCGTTGACAGGCATTGCCGGGCGTCTTTCCACCTGCTGTTCATTTCAACTCGTGTTTCATGCCCTCGCCGAAGTAATCTTTTTCATGCACCTTAACGCCTAGTTTGGCCCTGAGATTAGTAAATATCTCTACACGCTCTCGGTTCCATTCTTCAAAGCCCTCAGGCGAGTCAGGCGCCTCCAAAAAGAGCTTGTAAAGCTTGTCCGCAGAATCGATAACGGATTTGACTTTCAAAAGAAGCCCTGTATGACCTATTCCAGCGAAGAAGGATGAAACCTGCTTTCCTGTTCCCACCTCAAACGGCTTGTCATTCCACAAAGCCTCTATCTGTTCTGATCCGAGGATCCCCTTGGCAAGTAGAAAATCCAATTCGTCATTGGGAACGCTCTGGCACATGATGCGGATCGCATCAAACGAAGCGAGAATCGCCCCGAGCCCGCGTTTCCACCCAACATCATAATCCCACAAGGCCTCCCGGCTCACGTCCTGCTTCTTCACTGCCTCGGCCGCCACCTTGCCGGCAATATCCCCGGCAAGAAGACCCGTATGCCAACCATATCCCGTAGACGGCCTGACCTGGCACGCCGCGTCGCCAACCATCATGAACCCATTGGCCGAAAGCTGCGGTTGGCAAGAGCGAAGCGGTATGTACATGGGATCGCCACTCCCCCTGACCATGCATTCAGGCCCAATGGCGGGATTGTCGTCGGCGAATTCCTGCACCGGCCTTACCGGACCCGGGTTCCCCGGATAATCCTGAACGCCTATGCCAATGTTGGCCCAGTTGTTCTCTTCGCGAACGATCCACAAGTAACCTCCATGGTACCCCAGATAGTCGTAATATCCGCGATATTCCGGCGGCGGACAGTCATTGGATTCCCCTACTATCCTCCGCACCTCCCTGTATCCCAAGACCACATCCTCGCAGTACTGCGGATCCTGAACGAGGATTTCGGGAGGAAGCTTCCTCCGTATGACTGCGTAGAACCCCGATGCATCCACTACGATCCTCGCGCGAATCTCCTCTTCGTCGCAGGAATCGAGATGCCTAGCTCTCACGCCGACCACATAGCCATCCTCAATCACAGGGCCCACAACCTCAGTCCTGTACATGAACTCCACACCGGCGTCGGCAGCATAGCCGGCAAGCCTCTGTCCTAGGAGGCGACGGCTGAAAAGGACGTTTGGAACAGCCGCCTCGACCCTGTGTTTCTTGTTAGGTGAGATCACAGTGAGCACATCGCCTGTATCATCCAGTTCCTTACCTGACGGAAGCGGGATCCCCAATTGTTCGAAAACATAGGGCGGGGTAGAGTCGTAGCTGATCTTCCTTCCTATGTCATCCTTTGCCCTCTTGTCGATGAGCAAGACCTTGCATCCGTTCTCCGCGGCCGTCTTTGCAGTCCACAAGCCTGCGCTTCCCCCGCCGACAACGATTACATCGTACATCAAGCGACCCTCCTCGCAAACGGATATTCTTCGGCCCTATAGTCCCTCTACGAGCGTCCGTTCAGGCCTAATCTATCTCCTCAACATCAAGCGGGAACTTGGCCATCAGCTCGCAGCAGTTTTCGTGTATGAGAATCGGGCATTCATACCTGAACCCAATTTTCTCCTCCGGGCACGCATATTGCACCGCGCATATGAGCATTTCCCCGGCTTGGTACACATGGTTGGGATCCGTCCAGTACTTGATAGGCCCGGTATTCAAGCCTATCCTCCACTCGTCTCCCATCATCCCGATTCCATGTTCAAACCCTGGAACCACGTAATCGGTGAACCCGCGTTCCTCCGCCATTTCCATCACCATACTGGCCAGTCCCAGAGGAGTAATCCCCTCCCGGTAGTTGTCGATGCACATCTGCACCACGTCTATGTAATTACGCGCGTGCCACCTCATCCTGTCGGTAACAGGAGCTATAAGGTAGTTATAGGCATAATCCCCAAGACCCAGCCTGTACATGGCGTGGAGGTCTACCATGAGGGAATCGCCGGGCTGCAGTTCCCTACGGGTCGCAGGCGTGCATGCCCCTCCCGCATATCCCGTGCGATACCCTGAAGCTATCTCGTTGCCGGCAGTGAAAGACCAAGCCCACTCGCTCCCAGCCTTCCTCATTGCACACTCCGCGATCCCTGCGATCTCAGTCTCGGTCTTGCCCTTCCAGCCCCCGTTCACAAGGGCCTCCCTGACCGCCTCATGGCCGACGTCGGTGTACCGCGAGGCCTCCCGAAAGCGGTTGATGGTTCCCTCATCTTTGATCAGCGAGAGCCTGTCTACAATGATATGGGCGTTGACGAACTCGAGGCCCGGCAACGCAGCAGTAAACATCTCATACTCATACTGGCTGAGGTTGCCCTCAGGCGTGTAATTGGAAAGGCCTGTCTCGTAAGCGAGCCGCCCTTTCCTTATCTTCAGTTCATCCTTTATAAAGTCGGAAATCTGCGTGATCTGATCCTGCCCGCCTAAGGGAGCATAACCCCTAACATTGTCCTCCGGAAGCCATGTGTCATCAGCCACCCGTGAGGCGTCGATGACGAAGGTGAAAAGCGTTGGCAGCCCTTCCCTAGGAATCACGATATAGCTTCGCCACGGGCAAAAGGCATCAGTAGTCCACGAAATGGTGCGCAGGCGAGAACCGAGGTAAACATCAAAGCCCTCACTGGCCATGGCTTCCTGTATGCTCTTGATCCTCCCAGGATAATCGATGAAGAACGGATCGTTCTCTGTACAACATGTCTTTTTTCCCATGATCTCGCCTCCTCGATTAGAATTGAGTGGGAATCGTGGCTATTACGCGATTGAGCCTGTCAGCCAGCGACGACAATTTGAGGGCTTTAACCATGTTCCCCTTCAGTTTCAGCTTGCCGCTCATTAGGGCGGCCTGAGCTCCCAGCTCGCCCCTGGACATTTTGGCAAACACATCATAGTCGCCGGAGATTGAAAACTCCGCTTCCGGCGGCTCGCCCTCGCCCACAGACACATCTCCGATAGCCCCATCCACGCAGCTCACAAAGAAATAGCGTTCCTTTCCGTCAGGGCAGTTGTGATAGACAGATACCAAAGACGTAGTTGCATAGTTCATCTTCTCCGGGTCGAGCTCGGCTGAAAGCCTCCTGTACGCCTCGTCACGCCACTCAGGGCTGAGATATTTGAGCTTGTCTTCCATAGTGACCCTCCTCCCTTGCAACTCGCGTATTCCCTCGTCTCCCCGTTCTTACCCGCATTCACCGGGCACAAACACTCCGTGCAATATCACATCGAGCCCGCCGTTGATGAGGCGCCTAACATCTACGGCGTCCGGGGTGACGCAGGTTCCGATTATGACCATCTTGTATATCCAAAAAAGCAGGTTCGTCACAACCTCCCGGTCTATTGGCCTGAAACGTCCTTCAGCCACTCCGCGCTCTAACACGTCATCCAGCATTTTGATGGACTTTTGGTTGATCTCGAAGTACGGATCATCCTCTCCGAATAGAGGAAAGACATTGGGGTCGCGACTTAGGATCATTTGCATGTCGCGATTGTTCAGGAGCCAATCGAAGGACGACTGGCATAATGCAACAAACTTTCTGCAGACATTCTCTTCCTTCGCTACCGCATCGGCCACGTATGATTGCCACTCTATCAGCGCACGGCCCACACATTTCTCATATAGGTCCCGCTTGCCGTCGGAATACAGGTAAAGAGCGCTCTTTGTCAATCCCAGTCGTTGAGCGATATCATCGAGCGTCGCTTTCCTGTAACCGTATTCTGCGAACACCTCAAACGCGGCCTTCATAACTTCATCATTACGTTCTTGTTCTTTCACGTATTCAGCCTCCATGCCGCCATCCGTCCACTTAATTTTTTAACGAATCGTTCATTTATTAATATTCTACACACAATTTTTGACCGCGTCAATCCCAGCAATCTACTATGTGTCCAATCTCAAATGCCATATTGCCCATAAAGTTCTCGACTCAGCGCCTTCCTCTGTCCCGTGGATCAAAGGAACGGGAACATGCGGTTCAAGATGCGGAGCTAGCCTCACCCTAGCCCATAGGACTAATGCCAAGAAAGCCAGAGCCACATTTGCCACTTCTTCCCCAGCCCACGCGTGGATGCAGCGGGATTGATGACATCCTTTCAGCATGACGGATATCGCGTCATGGGCCCGGGGATGTGTTATCATGTCTACGTGGGCTGTTGTGGATCAGCCCACAGCAGACTATTATGATGGGCGTGCGTAGGCGCCGGGCAAGGTGATGGAAGTATGGATTGCAAGGCAGTAGCAGATGTCATCTGCGATTGGCTAAAGGAGAACACGCTGCGCGCAGGATGCAGCGGAATAGTTTTTGGACTCTCCGGAGGGCTCGACTCGGCAGTAATGGCCGGATTGGGCATGAGGGCAATGCCAGAGGGATGCCTTGGCGTAATCATGCCATGTCACTCAGATCCACAGGATGTGGAGGACGCAGACTTGGTGGCCCGCTGTTTCAACCTGCCTACGATCACCTACGATCTGGGCCCGATCTATGACGAACACCTCGCAAATCTTCAACGACTTCTCGATCCTTATGTTGCTGCCAAGGATCGAAGGCGGCTCCATGCAGAAGATGCAGATTCTCTCCCCGATGGAACCGGCGAGTCAGCTTCACGCCTGGAAAGCTCGAAAGTCCGAATGGCTGAGGCAAACCTCAAGCCGCGTCTGAGGATGACCGCGCTCTACTACTACGCCAACGTCCTCGGCTATCTGGTGGCAGGGACGACAAACAGAAGCGAGTTAACAGTAGGTTATTTCACAAAGTATGGAGACGGCGGGTCCGACCTATTGCCCTTGGGCAACCTGGTCAAGACCGATGTGCGCGAACTCGCAGCATATCTGGGCGTACCCCAGAGCATTATTGAAAAGCCCCCTACTGCCGGCCTGTGGAGCGGCCAGACAGACGAAGGCGAAATGGGCATCTCCTATGCCGACTTGGATCGCTACATACTCACAGGAGAAGCCTCGGACGAAGTGCGGGACCGAGTGGAGGCGCTAAATCGCAGCGCTCAACATAAGTTCGTGAGGCCACCTATTGCCCCCATCCCCAGCCGCTAAATCATGAGGTTGGCCCCACTATCCATCTGCGCATTTGCCGAGCATCAACTTGCATGGCGCCCAGGGAATCCCATAGGGCTTCTTATGTGTTATAATTCTTAAAAGCTCGCCCCCCGCCCGTTCCACAAGACCCAAATCTCCTGCGATTTCAGGTAGCCCTGGGCCGGGCCTGGGAAAGAACGGAGTTGCTTCAATCGATGCAAAAGGCTCTTCCCGCAACACTCGCAGTAATGTGTATCGGGGCACTGATGATGATAGGCCTCTCTCTAAGCCCGCCTCGGTCTTCTGCGCCCATCAAGCCCATTGCCAACCTAGCGGAGCGCATTAGGGATGCCGCGGTAATCGCCATATCCACGCTCGCAGTCCTTTTCATCGGAACCGTGCTTGCCTTCGTCATCATCGAAAGGCAGCAGAGCGGCGGCAAGAGAATCTTCCGCGCGCCAACCCATGTCCCCGGTTGGGTCCGCATCCTATCACTGGCCTTGGTCATGCTCGCATTCGTGGCCGCTACATACACCCCGCCCACAGAGCATGAGAAGCCCACGCCGGGACCAGAGGCAAAAGGAGGCGAGAAGAAGGCGCCGGCAGAGTCCGTCGAGGAACCTGAGTCGGAGTATGCCCCGAGGCCTGAACCTCCTTTAGTCGTTCCTGCCAAGGTGGCCCCGTGGCCCTGGTGGAAATATGGGCTGATCTTTGCAGCCATAGCCTTCATCGCAGTCATAGGCGTCGCCGTAATCGGCCCACAGCGCACCGCCGTCACCCCGAAACCTGTTGCGTCAGACGCTTTGGCAATAGCGGACATGCTGTCCATAGAGATGGTTGACTTTTCAGACGCCGCCATAGAGGCGATTGAGGAAGAACCAGATGCCCAGATAGCGGTCCTCATGTGCTATCTCGCTTTTCTGTCTGCATTGGAGATGGGCGGAGCTCCCGCCGAATCCCACTACACTCCTGAAGAATGCGCTCTCAACGCCGAGAAGGCCTTTAAAGTGCCGCGAAGATCCCTTTCGGATCTGCTTGCAGCATATCAGAAAGCTTTCTTCAGCACCCATGATGTGACGAGCCAGGACAAGGCAGCTGCCCTGGCTTCGCTGCGAAGCCTCAAGTCGCATATAGATTCCATTTCTGTCGCACAGGCAGCCAGTGGCCAGAGGGGGTAATCATCCATGTCTTCCAGGTTCGATGAGGATATCAGACAGAAAGAACTCGTTTCTTTTGTGGAGATGATTCTGACGCTTGCGGCCTTTGCCGTCTTTTCAATAGCGCTCTACCTGCTGATGTCTCCGCACAAACGCCCCCTGGTCCCCAAGATTTCCGGGGTAGGCTGCCTCTACATCGCCTGCCTCCGGGCATGGCAAGGAGCAAAACAAGGGCGGGAGAATCCCATGCCATGGCTGGTAACGCAGTTCAACTTCTGGGAATGGGTTGACTCTTGGGCGCCATGGCGCAAGCGGCGCGCATCCTCCCCTGCAGTCTGCCCCCAATTCGACGCCTTCCGCCGGAAAGTCAGGCTTTCTCAGGGCCGAAGCCGCTACATGGTCCGCTTCTTAGAAGAACAAGAGGCCCCAGTCGATGTAATCGAACATGTCAAAGGCGGCTACCGTGGCAACGGAGAACGCATGACGCCTGATGACATATCTTCAGTCCTTGATGTGATGGAGGAGTTGCTATGAGCATTTCAGACATGATAATCCAGGCGTCCGCAAAATGTCACGAGATCATCTCGTCAGTATCCGCAGTTATCGTTGGCAAAGATGACGAACTTCAGTTTGTCCTGATGAGCATGATTGCCGACGGGCACCTTCTCCTGGAAGACGTGCCGGGAGTCGCCAAAACTCTAACGGCCCAATGCTTCGCCCAAGCTCTTGGCCTGAACTTCAAGAGAATTCAGTTCGTGCCCGATCTTCTCCCGGGAGATATCACCGGAAGCGCGATATACGATGCCAGGCGTGAGGATTTCAAGTTCAAACCAGGGCCGATATTCGCCAATCTCATCCTCGCAGACGAGGTGAACCGGGGCACTCCAAAAACCCAGTCGGCCCTTCTCGAAGCGATGCAAGAGAGGCAGGTTACTGTGGAAGGACAAAGCTACGTGCTTGACCCGCCTTTTCTCGTAATAGCCACCCAAAACCCCCTCGAATTCGAAGGGACCTATCCCCTGCCGGAAGCCCAGATAGACAGATTTATCGCCAGGCTTCGGCTGGGATACCCGTCCCCCGAAGCAGAGCGCGAGATCCTCTCGCGCAGACAGGACCGGCGCACCGACAGAGCAGTCGCGCACCAGGCCATCGAGAAAAGCGAGTTTCTGCAGATCCAAAACGCAGTGGAACATGTATATGTCAGTGCCGAGATCCAAGATTACATAGTCTCCATCACAACAGAAACCCGCAACGACCGCAGAGTCCAGCTGGGTGCATCGCCCAGAGGCAGCCTGGCTCTGTTTAAGCTGGCGAGAGCCCGGGCACTCATGTACGAAAGAGACTACGTGGTGCCCGACGACGTCAAAGCAGTGGCAGTCCCCGCCCTCGCCCATCGCATTCTGCTCCGGCCCGAGCTTTGGGCTGAGCGCATTACGGGCGAATCCATAGTGGAGGACGCACTCGATCGGGTGCCAGTCCCTGTCGCTGATTGGGCAAGAGCTGTTGACTAGAGGCGGAGGTTGATCGGCATGGGCTCGCGGCTTACTGAAAAAGGCTACGTCTATATAGTTTCCTTCGGAGCTCTCGTCCTGGCAAGCATACTCCTGGACCGTTGGGAGTTGTTGCTGCTCGCTTCCGTGTTCATGTTCGGCCTCTTCGCCGTTGCATACGAGCAGGATGAACCTGAATACTCCATCTCAGTCAATGTCTCGCATGACAGATGCTTCGAAGGCGAACAGGTGTTGCTGGAGGTCTCGATTTCTTCTGGATCCGACATCCCTCTTCTTGAGGCCCACATCCTCCTGTGCGATGAAGAAAACCACGTGATCTCTTCGAGACAACTCTCCCTCTCTATGAGGCCGGGAGAGATCCGCAATTTTACATTCCGCGTTAACATGCCGGCGCGGGGCATGTTCTACGTGGGGGACACAGTCTCGCGCTCGTACACCAGGTCAGGGCTGAAGTCCTTCGGCGACCGCGTGTGGCCGGGCGAAGCTTGCCTGGTCTATCCGCGACCGGAGCCCATTCGCGTCGACTGGGGCCTGGCAGCCAGATCCCGCCAGCACGTTGGGGAATGTCCTTCGCGAGTGCCCGGCGAAGGGTTGGAGATATCGGACATTCGCGCGGCCATGCCAGGCGACCCCGTCAAACGAGTCAACTGGCGGGCAACGCTCAGGTTCGGGAAGCTCTACGTCAATGACAGCACGAGGGATCGCAACATCGATGTGGTCATAGTAGTAGACGGTCTCGCTGACGTGGGAACATCCCCCTCAACTTACCTCGACTGCGCCTCGCGCGCAGCCGCTAGCATAGCCATGGGGTTTTTGGAAAACCGGGACAGGGTCGGAATTGTGAGATATGCGGGCGCAGTGGACTGGGCTGTGCCGCGTCCCGGCCGCAACCAGCTATACGTGATCCTCGACAGGCTGGCGCGCCTTTACGCCGTCCAGAGTTTTGTGGCGCCCAACATGAGGCTTCTTCCCAGATCAGTCCTGCCGCCGGGATCCCTTGTTCTCGTCATCACCCCGCTCCTCGACGACAGAGCCATTGACATGATAGTGGGGCTGGCGGCCCGGGGTTGCAATCCAATGGTCCTGTATGTCTCGCCTATACCATTCATTGAAGATCAGCTCAAAGACTCTGCCGAAGATCAGCTTGCAAAAAGATGGTGGGGCCTCGACCACAAGGCAAAATTGAAGAAGCTCAGGGCGCTCGGTCTTCAAGTTGCAGAATGGGATGGCAACGGCTCGCTCGATGCCTGCCTCAGCCATTACTTCGGCGGACAAGGCTTCAGATCTGCAGGGCGGAGCCCTTGGCAAAGCACTTCGAGGGGAGGATGGGCATGAGAAAGATTGACTGGCTTCGCTGGTTGCCTGCGTTTCTCTGTCTCCTGGTAGTCATCTGCGTGGTTGGCATCACGCCTACAGTCTATGTAATGATCCCGGCAGCCGCCGCGCTTGCGCTCTCTTTGTGGGGAACGTTAGCAGCAAATTTCAAGCCGTTCGGCTGGAGCTCTGCTTGCGTGCTAACCGCATGCGCCTTGAGCCTTATGGAAAAAAGGCCTGTAGCCTGGTTTGAGCCCGCCCTCATGGGGTTGGGAGTCATCTGCTTCCTTGGCACAGCCCAGATCAATTCTGTATATCAGAGAAAGGATGTCTCGCCCGATCTCATGGAGGGTTTCGAGGATAAAGCTGCGTGCTTGGAAGAGAATGATGCGCAAGCAGAACAACCACTGATCGACTCAGCTCCGGCCGTCCGCTCGGCGCTCGCCATCGGCGCACAGAGAGCGGTCGCAATCGTTTTTGCGGCCATGGCGTTTTCATACATGTTCTTTGCCCTCGCTGGCGTCAGAGCAAAGCAACTTGAAGAAGGATTCTTCATGATGCTGCTGGGCACAACTGTAATCGGGGTATCGATATACTGGCTCATCCGCTTAGCCGCGCCTGACGCGTACAAGAAACCCTACCGTTGAGCGCAGGCGCATGCGGGTCATGCGCCTTTTCCGTCCCCGTCCCATCCGTAGCGTAGCAGTAAACGCATCCGCGCATGCACGTATCATAGACGCCTATGTCGCGGCTCACCACACATCCGCATTCGCCACGCTGGCCGGGATCTTTCCGCCTGCTTACTTCTACACCCAAAGCCGCTCGGATCGTGTCAGCGTCAATACACGCTCCATGGCCTATCCCACATGCAGACAAGTCATACGGCTCAGCGCAACTTGTGATGACCATCCCATGACTTCTGGCAATCGCAGCAATCTCGGCAAAAAGACCCAACACATCGCTTTTGAGCTGCCCAGGAGCACCGGGAACCTCCGTCTCCCACAGCGAGATCTCTTCCAATTCCTCAAGACGCCGCTTCGTCTTGCGATAAAGGTCGAGCAGACTCACCGTAACCCTCGTGGTGCTTCCTTCAAGAGCCGCAGCGATTTCCGAAAACATCTTGATGTGGTATTCAGGAGGTGTGATGTTGCTCAGGATTATCGGATCATATCTCCACAAAGTCCTGGAGGGGCCGATCACGGAAGCAAGCTCGACAAATGTGGCAATCGCAGAACCTAGGTCCGGCATCTTAGGCTCCAGCAGTCTAGGATAGCCATTGATCGTATACTGAAACAGATAACCATATCCCATGTTGTCAAGCTCGTGAAGGTGCGGCATCATAGATCTGGGGTCGCGCGACCAGAAGACGATCGCGTCGACATCATCTTTGGCAAGGGACACCATGGACACTTGTGTAGGACAGTAAGGGTTGGGGACGAGACAGAACCCGGCCCGAATCCTGTTCATGAACCACTCGCCATAGAATGCAGGGATATCCGTCCGTCTACTTGCACTGATTATCAATCCCGGTCCCCCCAATCCCACAATGTCATTGTCATGATACCATACGCCGGGCAACCCCACCCACTGCGCACCCCGGCCCCTCACACATTTAGCCATGTCAGTTCCTTCAACCGTACATTCGGACAGTGCATATGGGTATAAAACACAAACCATTGATACTCTTGGAAGGAAAACTATTATTTCCGTTGAACAATATATAACCTGCCATTGTTGCTCACATTGCCTCCATATGTTATCTGTGTTTCGGGAAGGAGTTGGGCATATGGTGTCAGACGGTTCCTCAGCTGATATAGAAAGCAAGCTTTCCGCAGAAGAGATTCGCTATATGCTGCA
>DUWJ01000100.1 GCA_012842765.1 Bacillota bacterium
GCAGCGATCAGAGCAACTGCCGGACTAATAGAGGTGATCGGAGCCGTAATCATCTTGAGGCTTGGCACCATCTCCAAAGGGCTTCAGGTAAACGCGATTCTTGCCACTATCGGCCCACTCTTCATGCTGGCCGTGACCGGAGTTGGACTGGCCGGGCTTACGGGCAGAATCTCGCCGGCAAAGGTTGTGCTCATCGGAATCGGGACCGGCCTCATCATAGCCGGTTCCAGGTAGTCCCGGCCTGCCGTCAATCCGATCTGAACACCATTGCCATGCCAGATGACAACCTGTTAGCACTCTCTTGGTCCTCAGAGCTCTTGCAACACGCCGCATGTGCCTGCTCGCTACTGTGCTCCCCCCATAGCGTATTCCCCTGTACCCATCTGAACTGAGTTTTGAGAGAACCCTTTGCGTTCGGGCATTTCTCGCTCATCCCCGTATGATGAAGCTTGGAATATGAGGAGCGACGCCACGATAACGCCTGTCTTTTCATGTATCCAGCATGAAACGGCCCAATGTGGGTCGTTTTTGCAAAGTGACTTGGTGTGTCAGAACCCCGGCCCTCAGACGCTCCGAGGTGTCATTCAAGTCATCGAAATGGCCGTAAAGCCGCATATGGGTCAGTCTTCTCTCTTGCGCCCTGCGCTGTCCAACAGTTGGTCGATGGTAGGCGCCCGCCCACAGCTGGCCGATCCTTCCGGACAATAGCCAAAATCCTCACAGGAAGCGCCTGCCCGCCAGAAAATGTTCGGAGCGATCTTCTTATACTCCCGCAGCAGCCCGTCGAAGAGGTCGCGTATCTCCCACTGCGCCCTCTGACAACACCTGAGATTGAACATATGCCGCAGCTGTCTGGCATTGGTAGTAATCACAAACCTCGTTTCCGTGGCGTTGGAGAGCCCGAACCTCACATCCTCAGCCGGAAGTTTCGCCTCGTTCAAGCCGTATCTTTGGAGCTCCGCAATATCCTCCTGCAACTTCCTGTATCTCGCGAGGAACTCGGGATCCTTATGGAAACTCGGAGGCACAACGTACTTGAAATCATCCTCCCGGACATACCTCTGGGATTGCTGCATCTGAGATACGTCGGCCGAGCCCTGCTCAGGTCCGTTCACCCAGGCTTCACATGCCTCTTTCGCCCGGCCCCCCTCAGGGGCGGCCTCGGCCTGCAGCACACCTGGGTCCTTGAACGTCTTCATCAGCCTGTGCCTGTCATTTTGCTGACTCGATATTCTGCTGTATCCTTCCACGGCAAAGCTGGTGTTCCAATGTTCCAGTGCCCCGAGATGGCCTGAACGTATCAGGCCTCGCACGAACTTCCCGACGGCCTCGTCGTCCATATGCTGAAGCCCAGGGTCAACAGGATCACTGTCCGTGCCCCACACCATGTCGTACAGCCCATCCACTCCTATCGGCTTGTAGCACAGCCTGGCCAGGAGAATCAAACGTTCTGTGTTAACAGATGTCCCCATGAACGGATAGTAGATTATTCTGAATTTGGGCTCAACCTCCCGCTCCATACTAATCACTCCCTAAGCGCACAGCTTATCCACAGCTGATCAATGATGATATGGTTCATTCCTTGCTATTTTGAAAGCCCTGTATATTTGCTCCAGAAGAATCACCCGCATCAATTGATGCGGGAATGTCATCTTCGA
>DUWJ01000448.1 GCA_012842765.1 Bacillota bacterium
CCCCGAAGGGCAGGTGCATGTGTTTGATTCGGCCAACCTGTCCACGGGAATCGCACAGCTTGTCCTTTACGCACATGATCTAGCCGCCGAAAACAAAACCGTTCCCGAGATCATGGACCTCCTCGAAAAAGCACGCCCCAATGTCAAAACGTGCTTCATGATCGACACTCTAGAGTACATGCACATGGGAGGCAGATGCACGGGGATCCAGACGTTGCTTACATCAGTTCTCAAGGTAAGGCCCATAATTGAAGTAGTTGACGGAGGCATGAGGGTGGCGGCAAAGATACGTGGAAGCAGGACCAAGCTTCTCGACTGGCAACTCACACGATTCGCCCAAGATGTCGAGCGCGGGCTCGTCGAACCTGTCCGGGTTTTTCTGACTCATACTGGGGTTCACGAAGATGCCCTGTACATGGCGGATAGAATTCGGCGCATCATGCCCGAGATGCGCGAGATACTTGAAACGCCGGCAGGCTCTGTGATAGGAAGCCACTGCGGTCCGGGCACCATCGGAATCCTTTACATGCTAAAACAGGTGCATCCTTATCCATATGCATGAGCTTGATCCAGAGGGCAAGGCGGATGCTTGCCCTCTGGATCGTGTCTGAAAAACAAAGCTTGAGGAGTGATCTTTTTGGCTCAGCGCATTGGAGCAATTCTATTTCAGATAGGCGGCATGATGACGGTCATCGGATTCATCCTCGTACGCCACCCAAAAGCCTTCTCCTGGTTTGGACATCTGCCAGGGGATTTCATGACAGAAACCGTAATAGCCCCCATCGCATCGATGCTAGTGATCAGCCTCGGCCTGTCCGCGCTCTCCTGGATATGCGGCGCGCTGCTCCGTCTGATTCGCTGATCGAATCGGGGCTTCGCCTCTTCTTCGCTCCTCTGTCAGTACCCCACCCGCTCCGTTTCTGCAAGGGCCTTTCTGTTGAACTCCCCCGCTCCAGGAAGATGGTTGCTCTTCCACACCTGGGGCGTCAAGCCCCGTTTGAGCATCCTATCGATGATTTCTGCCTCGAGCGTCCACATCAAGCAGGCCGCTGCAATGCCCGATGTCGGAATCGCCTTGGTGTCAAGGCCCTCTACTTCAAGGATGGCATCTCCTATGACGCCGCAGTTGTCGAGGACGATGTCTGCTGCTTCAAACAAGTGTTTGCCGGACGGATGCTGCGCCTCGAGCGACGACGAATAGGCTACGGATGTAAGCGCAATAACCTTTATGCCCCTCTCCCTTGCAAGAAGCGCCAGGCCTACGGGGAGCGCGTTCTTCCCGGATACAGACCCTATGATAAGGACATCGCCAGGATAGATATCGCTTCTGTCGAGGATGAATTCCGGTAACCCGGGTATCTCGTCGAGATAGACCATTTCCTTGGTCTTACCAGGCCTTGCGGGGCCGGGGTTGTCCACTTCCATCTTGATGTTAACAGGTCTCGGCATCATCAGCCCGCCCGCCCGGCCAAACAACTCGTTCATAAGCATGTGGCCCGTGTCCAAGACGTGAACAGCTCCACCCTGACTCACGGAGTCTACAATAGCGTCTGCAGCTTCAGCAATGCTTTCTGACTGTGTCTTCTCAATCCTGTCTATCAGCTTTCGCAGTTCATCAAGGTACTTCGCGCCCAAACCGAGCATTCCAATCAGTCCTCCCAACCTTTGGTCAATGAAGGGCTTCGCAGCCCAGTAACCAGCGTCCAACAGTGGCTAGCCTTCCGCCTATCAAAACGATTTGATCTTGGATCTATACTGTTTAAGCAATACCTCGTTATGTTCCAATCCGCCTGGTACGTTAGAGCTCATGAAGATAGGCGGGTCGATTCCGCGTTCCACGAGTCTCTCGATGACCCGCACTACAACAGTGTTGAGTATCGCCGCCCCTATCACCGTCGAAACAGGTCCGGTCTTCTGCGAAACCCCTTCCACCTCTATAGCCGCATCGCCCCATGGCACGTGCGTATCGATTACGATGTCGGCGATCTCATAAAGTCGCTTGCCAACGCTGTTTCTGACCGGAGTGGTCCGAGAACCCTCGACAGACGTCAAGCCTATCACCTTTACGCCGTCGGACTTGGCCTCGGCCGCCATTTCCACCGGCACAGGGTTTACTCCGGAATTGGATGCAACGATCATGACGTCTCCGCTGCCTACTCCTGCATCATCAAGTATGATCCTGGCAAGCCCTGTAAGCCGCTCCATGTGGGAGCTCTTGCCGGCGCCGAAAGTAACCATGAGCGCGGGCTCGACGATGGCGTTCACAGGCACAAGTCCCCCTGCCCTGTAAAACAGCTCCTCTCCGAGCATGTGAGAATGGCCGGCCGCGAAATAATGGAGCACCCGCCCATCTGCAATAGCTTCCGCGATGAGCGTGGCTGCCTCCTCCATATTCTCAGCCTCAGCCCGCTCAACCTCGTCCAGCAAAGATCGGACGACGTCAAAATACTCGAACACCTAGACTACCCCCTAACGGACTGGGCGCGCACCGACTCTTGTCTGAGGAAGCGGACACCACAGATTGTGCCGTCCACCGCCGACAGACTGAAGAGTATCATATGCCCACGCCACTTCGCCGACTCTTTCAACATTATGGGCATCGCTGCCCACAGAGAACTTTATCCCCATCTTCAGCCCCAACTCGACCATATCGATCCTGGGGGTGCAAGTCGCACAATGCAGCTCGATTGCCGTCTTGTTGGCTAGGGCCGCCCTGAAGACGTCTTCATACCACTCGCGCGAGAAGAACCTGGCATCGATCTCGCGCTCCATCTGCCGCCTCTCCTCAAAGGTGGACCCGGGAAGCAACATCTGCCCCATGGGCAGGTAGCCTGCCATGTGTCCTATTACGTCCACTTCGGGATCTGAAGCTACCCTCAGCACCTCATCCATGTAGGCGCGCCAGTATCTCTCATCGTAGAGCCTTCCACGCTCAACGGGGATCTTTGATGTAACATAGTGCACGCTTCCGATCACGAAATCGGGCTGCATCGGCAGGGATGCGGTTCCCACCGGAATGGGCCCCCGCTCAATCCCGATGAAGACCTCGATATCATCCTCCCCGGCAAGCCCGTCTCTCCACTTGAGCTGCTCCGCCAGGCTTTTGTCATCGAACACATTTCCTGATTGGGCCCCGTATTTCGCCGCGAAAGGGTCATAGTGATCAGTTATGGCCACCATAGAAAGCCCCTTCGCCTTAGCCTGCTTCAACACTTCATCCGCTGTAGGCTGCCCATCAGACGCATTCGTGTGAATATGCATATCAACAGGGCCGCTTCCCTCGCGGCGTTCTCCGGCATTCAAAGCCTATCGTCCTCCTATGACCATCTCTTTGGGAAGCACTGCAATAAACGAAAGCCTCGACTCGGGGACCTCCAGAGTGACTCCTCCCCTATCATCGATGACAACCTCCAGGTCGGATCGCACACCTCCGAGCTCGTACTGGATTGCATGGCGCCTGCTTCCCGAAATCGCGCCCCCTCCGCACCCGTCTTCCACCCAGACACGCTTCCCCTTCAACCTCTGCGGGTTAGACATGAGGATAAGGACTCCTCCCCCGGCCAGAGTCCAGCGACTGGCAGTGACCGATATAAGATCACTAAATGGCAAGCACGTCCAATCGCAGCTATGCCCAAAACTGCCTTCCAGACCCTCGGAACCGTCCTCGTCATCCCACCAAATCCTCGGCGCCGGATCTGGCGCAGTGTCGCATTCGCCGATAAAGGCCAGCCCCAAGTCGTCCCTATAAGTACCACGAGCAATGTAGGGGGCAGCCTGTTGTCGCAGGCGCAGCGCCTCCAGAGCTTCTTCGCGCAATTCTTCGTTTCCGGGCCCGAAACGGTCTCCAAGCTCCATCCAGAATACCGACCCAAGCACGAATGCCCGGGCCAAGTCCCGGAAGAACCAGGCATAACGAAGGTCGCGGTCGTCGATTCGTCTGGGATTTACCATGTTTACCTGGATAAACTCAGGGAACGTGTACTTGTACATGTTGAAGAACTCATCGTATTCCTCGCCATTCCAGGTCAGGTTTGCATATAGGTACTGGCTATAAACATCGCCGCAATTCTCAATCATCAGAAAGGATGATGGATCTATCAGGCGGCATCTCTCCTTGATCCTTTCTATCATCTTCACGTACCCGTGGTTATAGAGGCCATGATGCGGCCGTTCCCCGCGATTCCCCACCTTCACGTGCTCGTGGCCCGAATCGTAGCATGGCAACGGAGTAGCCGACCCCAGTTGATCGAGGTAGATGCCTCTTGCCCCGAAGGCGTCGACCATCCACGATGCAGTGTCGACCGCCCAATCCTGCCAGTCGCCACAGCCGGGACAAAGGACTGCAAATGTCCGAGGCCCATACATCTCATGGGTGATCTCGCCGCTCAATCCCTTTGCGGCCCACGCTCTTCCCAGGGAATCGAAGAACTTGGACTCAGTATCGAAAAGGCGAACGTTGATGTAGAAGGTGGTGAATCCACCCTCGCTCCTCACGTGCCTGCAGCCCTCTCTCAGCTGCCACGAACTGCCCAGCTCCATGTCGGGGATGAACTCCGGATAATCGGTGTCAAACCCCTGCCTGTTCCAGCCGGATATGAGAAAATGGTTGATATGCTCACGGTGAGCAGTCCCATACATCTCCGGAATGTCAACAAATCTGTTCCTCACGGTCTGGCCGTTCTTGAAATCGTAGCGTGGACAGATTGCCGACTCGCGCGCCAAGTCGTCGGGGACACGAGTCACAGTCAAATGCTCCTCAGCCCATGATCTGTATTGCTCAGAAGCCCAGTGCCAATCGCCTGAATGAACCCCAAGAACGTATGGGTGCGAGCTCCACACCTCTCCCGGCCCAATGGGCACGTATTTTCTGAACCCAAATCCACACCAGGGATCATCTGGCCCCCCGGTCTCGCTCCTGATCCCGGTCAGTATGAAGTCACTGTCGTATGAGGCCATGTATAGTCCGCCCGAACCATTCCGATCGTAACAATCCATCCACATCATTGACGCAAGTCCACAGTAGTTGATCTCTCGGGAATAAGTCCCGTCGGGCTCAATACGGCTCTCTGCTCGCCAAAACTTCATATATCTATCGGATGCAAGCCGACTTGCCGGGTTCTCAATCTTCTCGCCAGCATGGTGCGGGAAAATGAGGATGCTGTCCTCCGGTGCTACGCCTACCTGGATTCCGCGGACATACGGAAAGAGAACCTCTATGACCTCGTAATCTTGTGAGCGGTTATCAACGGACAATGCCCACTTCGAAATCTCCGGATTCTCTTCATCCAGTTCAACGCTCCACGAACACGCAATCTCGATCTCGTCTTCGCCTCTACCGCACCCGAGGAGACCCGACACGTCATCCTCCTCGCCACCAGATCCAATACACGGCGTTATGGCCTCACCGCTGGCCACCACCGTTCGATGCTCCACGTTCAAGGCCAACTTGCCCACACCGTTAAACTTTGTTGCAGTGGCAATTGACGCGGGCCCTGGAGCAAATACACGCCTGTGCCCTTGCAAATCGCGGCATACGATCCGAAGGGGAGCGCCGTGCACGGCCTCAGGCCACTTCACCAACTCGTCACGAGATACGATATTGAATATGCTTCTGACTTCTCCGGTCTTTCCATCTACTTCAATGCGGATTCTGCTGTTTTGCATCTGGGGCATGCACATTCCCCCTGTTCCTCGGCGCCCTGCGCCGTCCCCAACCCTTCATGTTGTGTTGCACAATTTCCGAAAGCTCTTGCACTGATGGTCCGTACAGCAACAGCACGAGTTAAAGCTGGAAAAGTGCATCCAATGCGTCTGTCACAAATGATCTCACATCATCTGAAAGCATTTCAGGCGCGAAAATATCACAGCCTACATAAATCACGCGCCCCGACAACACCACAGCGGAGTTGTATTCATCAGCATGGCTAGGACTGCCATCGTCATCTGCCCATGTGCCCAATTCGCAAGTGCCTGGAAGGCGCCTTACTATGATCGCGCGAGAATCGGCAACCTCTATTGGCGACTCGAGTACGCCTCCGTCACTTGTCGGCATGATGATGCTGTGCAAGGGAGCAACCCCCTGCCACCCTACGAACGAAACGCCAAACAGATCAGCGAGGTAGAAACCGTGGGCGCCAGACGCCTTCTCATCTACAGATTTAAGAGAGGTCTGTCCGGTTGCCAGCACTCTTCCACCTGCCGCCACAAAATCCCGAACTGCCTGCAACTGGGCGTCCGACATCCGCCTCGCATTGGACAGTATGAGTGTCGTGGGGCGCACTTGCGCCACCTGCCAAAGGACTTCGATGTTGTCCTCAGCAACCTCGACACACTCGTATCCCGCCTCTTCTACCACGTCGAATATGGCGTTTATGTGGTCCTGCCAATCCCATCGCATGTCTTCATACCACTCTTCATTTGCCCGGCCCGTAAAAACCGTAACCAGCGGAGTCCGAGCCGCATCCGTCATATCGTTCTGCCCGGACCAGTCGGCACTGGGCACTTCTATGGTGGCAATGTATGGCAGATGATCGGATGCGAGGGTCTGCGGAACTCTGGCCGCTCCCGGTTCATCCACTATGCCGATGTCAAAGGAAGTAAATATGTAGTCGATGCGCCGCGCGGGGCTATAAGCGTCGTATGTATATCCTCCCTTTAGGTAATCCCTGGCGAACAGTCCCTCCTTGACCAGCTCATCGCTGTTCACAAGGACCCTGTACGTAGGCATAGTGTCGTTGAACTCGTGCAACGCCAAAGATATTTCATCTGCGTAGGGAGACGCGTTGAAATCTCCCATTATCACGCTCGGCCCCACCGCTTTGGACGCGATGTCAAGCAAGGCGCCAACCTGCGCACGACGGCCCGTCTCATCCTTCACATCCAGGTGCGTGACGAAAACGTTGAGAATTGTTCCGTCCACATCGACCTGAGCTTCAAGGACCGCCCTAGGCTCGTTCCCTGCCGGGTTAGGAAGCTGGTGATTGCACCATGAACGGATAGGGTAACGTGAGATTAGCGCGTTGCCGAACTGTCCACCGCCATAATAGATGGTGCGGCCGTACACGTGCTCGTATCCGAGCCTTGAGGCGATGTATGCGGCTTGGTCTACCCCGCCCGATCTTCCCGTTTTGCAGTCGACCTCGCACATGCCTGCGATATCAACCTTCTGCTCCGAAATGAGGTCAGCAATTCTATCGAGGTCGAGCACGAGATCTGCTCCAAACCCACTATGTATGTTGTATGTCATAACATTGACTCGGTGTGCGGGTTTCACTTCAAGCCTTGGGCGCTCACGAAGGCCGACCGATGCACGCGATTGTTCTTCGACGCAAGAGACGGCACCGTTAGTCCCATCTTCTTCTATGGGCGCTTCTTTTTCGGTGGCCCCGGCTAGTCCCTCTTCCACCGTGTACACCTCTCCCAAGTTGACCTGCATGGCCATGGCCATTAGCTTCGCCACATCAGTATTGTCAGACGCAGATGCAAACAGTTCAGAACACTTGCCCTGCGCAAACAGAAATACTGGTTCCGTGGTGTGCCCATCGGTGCTGAACTGTATCTCTCCGCTGGAGACATCGACTCCCCCTGTTTCATGGTCGGCCGTCACTATGACCAGGGTGTCGTCGCGTCCAGACGCATACTCCAGCCCAACTGAGACCGCCTTGTCGAAAGCCAGCATCTCGCTGATGAGCATCTCGGCATCATTGTTGTGGCAGGCATGGTCTATCCTGCCTCCCTCTATCATGAGGAAGAACCCTTCACCTTCTGTTGATGAAAGGAGTTCTATGGCCTTGGCAGTCATCTCGGCAAGACTGGGCTGCTCATCAGGATTTCTCTGAACGTCGTAATCCATATGGGTCATGGAAAACAGCCCTAAAAGCGGAACCGACGATGCGTTGAGGAAATCCTCCTTGTTCTGGACTACGGTATATCCCTTGCTGCGCGCCACCTCTATGGGCGGAGGAGTCTTTTCAAAGAGCGTCGGCAAAAAGTAAGAGGCTCCTCCCCCGACTATCAGATCTAGACCGGTCTCCAACATTGCCGCAGCTATCTCACGCCCGCTTCCGCGATCGGCAACATGGACCGAAAACCCCGCAGGAGTTGCGTCCGTTATCGAACAGGTGCTGACCAATCCGGTGTATCGCCCACTCTCCTTGGCAGCTTCCACTATGTTGGGCACTGGCGTTCCATCAGGGAGCACGCCGAGCGACCGATTGACCGTCTTGTGCCCGGTGGCAAGAGCGGTCGAACTCGCGGCTGAGTCAGTAAGGTTGTCTCCCCACGAGTTTGTAGTTATCCTTGTCATCACGGGCATAAAATCCATAGACAACATGAACGGACTCACATCGCGGGCAGCCTCGATCTGCCCAGGTCCCATCCCGTCTCCGATGAACAATATGACGTTGCGTGCGGCCACGTTCTCCCCGGCAGAACATGAGCCGGGGCAGAGCCATGTAAGCACTCCGGCATTCGCCCCGTGGTCAGCGGGTCCGAATGCCATTATCATCAGGCAGAGGACCAGCGCAGCCACGACCGTTGCCGACCTTACAGGTCGCCGCCCTTGCGGGCGCACTCTGCCTGCAAAAACCCGGATCATTAGTAATACCCCCCTCATCATAGCGTCATGCGATGTTCGGGCAAGGCGCCAACCGGGGCCGTTGCGAGTTGGCCCTGGAAGAACGTACCGGGCGCCCTGCTTTCTCATAACCTGAAACTCGCCTTCTAGCCCTTCATTCCTGTTATCGTTATGCCCTCCACGAAGTAGCGTTGCGTGAACAGGAAAAGGATCAACACAGGCGCAATTGCCATGAGTGACGCCGCATTGATCAAGTTCTGATAACTGAAGTACTGCCCCGAAAAATAGGGGATCGCCAGCGGCAACGTACGCAGTTTATCCGAGTTCACGCATATGAGCGGCCATATATAGGCCCCCCAATGCCCCGTAAACGTGAAAAGGGTCTGAGTAGCCAAAGCAGGCTTTACTAGCGGAATCACGATCTGGTTGAAGATTCGAAACTCGCTGGCGCCGTCGATGCGCGCAGCATCGAGAAGCTCGTCAGGTATTGTCATCATGAACTGTCTCATCATGAATATCCCCGACGCACTCGAAAGACCCACTATGATCAGACCCGCGTATGTGTTTACCAGCCCGGCTTTGGCCATCATCACGTAAAGCGGCACTATCGTGGCTGGAAAAGGAACCATCATGGTAGCGAGTATGACCCAGAACAACACGTCCCTTCCGGCAAACTTGTACTTCGCGAACCCGAAGCCCGCCATGGAACAGGTTATCACCGTGACAACCGTGGGTATCACCGACGTGATGATGCTGTTCATGTAGTAACGGGCAAACGGTATCCTCTCGAAAACCTCTCGGAAATTCGACAAAGTAGGGTTCTTCGGAAAGAACGTCGGAGGAAAGAGCGATATCTCCTCCAAAGTCTTAAAGGACGACAATATGAGCCACACAAAGGGCAGAGCCATCATGATGGCGCCCAAGGTCACGACGATATACGCGAGCACTTTTCCGATAATCTTCCCCCACTTCGATGCCTTTGCCGGGCCTTGATTCTTCTGGTTACGCAAGGCGGAATCGAGGGTGCTGCTGTTGACATTTGCGCTCATTCGTACGTGACCTCCTTTCCAAGAAACTTCCACTGTATCAGCGTGATTACGAGGATTATTCCGAACAGAACAAACGACATCGCCGCCGCAAGTCCGAATTGAAGGTCACCAAAAGCCCTCTTGAATATGTACGACACAACAACTTGCGTCGCATCAAGCGGGCCGCCTCCGGTCAGCACGTTCACAAGTCCGAACACCTGGAACGAACTGATTACGCTTGTGACCAAGATATACAGGGTAGTGGGCTTGAGCAACGGAAGCGTGATGTATCTGAAAGCGTCCCAATTCCCTGCCCCGTCTATCTCTGCTGCCTCGTAGTAACTCCGAGGTATGCCCTGCAAGGCCGCGAGGTACACAACCATGCGATACCCGATTCCCGACCATATGGCGACGAGAATCACCGAGAACATCGCCCAGGCCGGATCGCCCAACCAATCCTGGGGCGCCAGCCCGATAAACTTGACTATCTGGTTGAATATGCCGAGATTGGGATGGTATATCCAAGTCCAGATAACCGCCGCAATCGATAGCGGAGTAATCACAGGCAGATAGTACAGAAGCCTGAAAAACTTTTTCCCCTTAATCCCGGTGTTTAACAGGAGCGCAACAAGCAGCGCCAGGATCATCTGCAAGGGAACCACGCCTATCGAATATGTAAGCGTGTTCTTCATGGCCGTCCAAAACAGCGGGTCTGCAAAGAGTTTGCGGTAATTGGCAAGACCCACCCAAGGCTGTGTCGGACGGATAATGTTCCAATTGTGGAAACTCATCCAGAACCCCGTTATCATCGGCACAATCGTGACCATGAGGTAAAACACTACCCCAGGCAGTATGAAGATATACGGGGCGCTGGCCTTTTGAAAGCGATACCACTTGTACTTGCGCTCATTGCCGTTTCGTGGTGGAATTGTTGTCGCCTCTGCGCTCACGGCGCATCAACCTCCTTATCCAAGCCGAGCTGGGACCGGACATCTGGATGCGAGATGTGCGGGACCAGGATGCCAACACCCGGCCCCGCACATCTGCGCGAATTCCATGTGCCACAACCTCTACAGAATCACAACCGGATGTGCGCTCTCACCCACGTGGGGACAGTCCCACATAGAGATGAAGTTGTGCAATACATCCCGGTCCGCAGCTTACTATGGCTTTGCCAGTTCCTGTTGCTCCTTTTCAGCCTTTATGCCCTCTTGCGTTAGCCACTTCAGGGCAGCTGCAGGACTCTCGCCCTTCAGCGTCACCATCTGATAGGCCTTCCTTACCAGCTCATCATCGAGACTCCTGGTAGTCCATGGCGCGGGCACTGATTTCTTCATCGATTCCATACAAGGAGCCAACAGCTTGTCGCTCTTGTATTCCGGCAGGTCGAGCAGAGCTCTCCTCGAAGGCAGCTCGCCAGTGGTCAACGTCCAACGTTTCTGCGCATCTGCCGAAGTCAGGTATGCCACCCACTTGGAGCAGATTTCCGACTCCGCCTTGCTTGACACCACATAAGCCCACGAAGTGAGCAGCGTGGAGCGGGATCCGCCAGCCTTCGGTGCAGGGACCTCAGCCACCAAAAAGTCAAGATTGGGCGCCGTGGTCCTGAAACTGCCTATCATGGCTGGGTGTCCGAACACCATTCCCAACTTGTCCTGTCGGAACGCATTGTATCTCTGGCCAAACTGGGGATCCTCAACTTTGTACGTAGTCACCATGTCCGTCGCAAACTTCAGCGCTTCTATGGCTTGTGGAGAGTTGAAATCGGGGAGCTGCGTCTTGTTATCCCAAAGCGGAGCTCCATTTTGAATCATGAGAGAGACCAACACGGGGCCATATCCGCCTGTAGCAACGCCCATTTGCGTTGTAACGCCCTTGACATCCCGCTTGTGAATTGCCTGCGCATACTTTATCAACTCGTCCCATGTCTGCGGAGGTCTTGCGGGGTCAAGCCCAGCTTCTTTGAAGAGCTTCGGGTTGTAGAACAAGACTATCGTCTGCGTGTCAACGGGAAAACCGTAGTATTTCCCATCATACTTAAGCCTCTTGATTGCCGGCGCGATAAAATCGTTCTCAATCTGCCGGGCGGTGGCCACTCTCGGGTCAATCTGCTGAATGACGCCTGAGGCGGCATACGCTGGCACCTGGCCTGTGGGAATCTGGAACGTGTCGGGACCTGATCCTGCGGCAAGCGCCGGAAGAAGCTTCTGGAAGTAGTCGCTTTCAGGTACCGATTCGATCTCTATCTTGACGTTAGGGTTCTGCTTCATGAACTCCTCTGCGAAGGTCTGGACCAGTTCGAGCCGCGCAGGAGAGTGATGCTGCCAGTGCACGATCGTGACCTTCTTCTGCGCCGCTACGTTGCAGGAGAGTCCTACGAGAAGCACGACTGCGAGCAACAACGCACCGTACCTGCTCATGTTTTTGGTCATGGTTCTTGCCTCCTAGGATTTGCTGACCGCGCCTCAGACGCGGCCGCATAATTCAATTGACTGATACCCAAATCACGGTCTAGCAATCCAACTTATCGAGTGCGACAACCTCCCCGAGCCTGGAAGACTCGTATGCTGCCAGAGCAACTTCCAACGCCCTGAGGCCGTCCACGCCGTCGGCAGCGGGCCTACGTCCCTCGCGTGCCGCGGAGACGAAGTCCGCAACGAGGGCAAGATCGGAATTGTCGCCCCACCCCCTGTATACAACGGCTCCTTGAGAATCGCTGGCCTCGACCAAGCATTGGGC
>DUWJ01000101.1 GCA_012842765.1 Bacillota bacterium
AGGGGTAACCAACATCAAGCTGGTAAACTTGATTGCGGCGCCGGAGGGCATTCGCCTTGTCCAGCAGGCCCATCCTGATGTCGAGATCTATGTTGCGGCCGTAGATGAACGACTCGATTCCCATGGCTACATAGTGCCTGGCCTGGGCGACGCCGGAGACAGGCTGTTCGGAACCAAATAGCGCGCGTCTGCGCAGAGAAGGTATGGCTATGGATGGAGCAGGCCGGGAGAGGCCTTCATGGGACGAGTATTTCATGGAGATAGCAAGGGTGGCTGCAAAAAGATCTACGTGTCTTAGACGGCAAGTCGGTGCAGTAGCAGTAAGGGACAAGCAAATCCTGGCGACGGGGTATAATGGAGCTCCTGCCGGACTTGCCCATTGCAGTGAAGTCGGGTGTGTGAGGGCGAAGCTCGGTATCCCTTCTGGTGAGCGGCACGAGCTCTGCCGTGGGCTTCATGCCGAACAGAACCTGATAATCCAGGCAGCTGTGCACGGTGTGGCAATATCAGGGGCTACAGTTTACTGTACGTTCCATCCATGCGTTGTATGTTCTAAAATGTTGATCAATGCGGGGATCGCGAGAATCGTATTTGCGGGGGAATATCCGGATCGATTAGCAGACGAGATGCTGCAGGAAGCCGGCGTAGAACTGACTCGGATTCCTTGACGTCCGTGTGTACAGACTTCTGCGAGGAAACTGGGGCAAGATCCATCCGCAGTGATCGACACGGATCTAGCCTGGATTCGGCGTCATGATTGTTTTATACCGAACCGATGGGAGTGCGACAACTTGAACAGGTATTTGATGTCTTTCCTGTTCACAATTGCATCATCATTTCTACTCACTCCCCAGATACGGGCATTTGCCTTGAAACGAGGCATAGTTGATCGTCCAAGGGGCAGACATGTCCACAAGGCGCCTGTGCCAATGCTGGGGGGAGTGGCAATCTATCTGTCATTCGCTGCAGCATGCCTTATATTTACAAAGGTCAACAAAAATGCCATTGGATTGCTTCTTGGGGGCGGTCTCATAGTGGCTTTTGGGGTGTGGGACGATATTTGCGAGATCAAGCCACGAACCAAGCTTTGTGGGCAAATTGCAGCTGCTGTCGTGTTGGTTCTTTTTGGGGTAAAAATCGAATTCGTGACTAACCCGCTTGGCGGCATGATCTATCTCGGGTTCATGTCGGTGCCGCTTACAATCATATGGCTTGTGGCGTTCATGAATGTGGTCAACTTCATTGATGGTCTCGATGGTTTAGCTGCTGGAGTGTCGGCTATAGGCGCCCTTGCAATGGCTTTTGCCGCATTCCAGACTAAGCAGGGTCAGCTCGTTATCATGTCTATGGCGTTAGCGGGGAGTGCATTGGGTTTCCTATACTACAACTTCAACCCCGCTTCGATATTCATGGGGGATGCTGGGGCAATGTTTCTCGGTTTTGCCATAGCCGGCATATCTGCCATGGGCGCGCTTAAGACCCCGGCAACACTGGCGTTGGCAGTCCCGGTGCTGGTGATGGGGGTTGCGATACTTGATACGGCTTTTGCCATCTTCAGGCGTGTTCGCAAAGGGGCGCCAGTTTCTGTCGGCGACAAGGATCACGTTCACCATAGGTTGTTGGCCATGGGAATGACCCAGCGTGAAGCTGTTCTCACGCTATACGCAGTTAGCGGGCTCCTTGCAGCTGCAGCGTGTGGGATAGTGGTTGTGAACCCTCGAGTTGGCCTAGGCGGGGCGGTCGTTGCATTTGGTGCTCTAATCATCGTAGGTGAGAAGTCCGGGGTTATGAAGGTCGGGCCACGTCGGAAGATGGACGAATAGAGGTCTTGCACGTTTGCCTTGCTCATTGATGGTATGTCGGAGGTTATTTCATGGGAAGGATTAAGGTTCTGTCTGTTTTTGGCACAAGGCCAGACACGATAAAACTTGCGCCCGTAGTTGCCGAGCTTTCGAAGTATCCGGATATGATCAGCTCTGTGACAGTTGGGACCGCGCAGCACCGTGACATGATGGATCAAGTACTTTCAGTGTTTGGCATTTCACCCGACTATGATCTTGGCATAATGCAGGATGACCAGACGCTTTTCGACATTGCAGAGAGAGGCCTCCGTGGCCTGGAGGAAGTATTAGTCCGTGAAAAACCGGACATTACTCTTGTTCATGGCGATACTTCCACTGCGTTCGTTGGAGCGCTTGCTTCATTCTATTGCAAGACTGCTATTGGTCACGTAGAAGCTGGTTTGCGCACATATCAGAAGTATGACCCTTTTCCGGAGGAAATGAACCGAAGGCTTGTGGGCTGCCTTGCCGATCTGCACTTTGCGCCCACTGCTGATCACCTGGAGAATTTGCTTCGGGAGAATTTCCCCCGCGAAAACATCTACGTTACGGGGAACACTGTAGTCGATGCTGTAATGAGGGTTGCCCAGAGTCGTACGGGGTACGATGATCCGAAGCTCGCATCCCTAGATCTCGAGGGCAAGAGGCTAATCTTGGTCACTGCTCATCGGCGTGAGAACATAGGTGAACCTTTGCGGAATATCTGCGCGGCCATCCGTGATGTGTTGGCGGACTATCCCGATGTTGTGGTTGTGATGCCTGTTCATCTCAATCCGAGGGTAAGGGAGACCGTAATGGAGGAGCTTAGCGGGGCTGAAAGGTGTTTTCTTGTTGATCCGGTAAGCTACCCCGACATGGTGGGCCTCATGGAAGCATGCTACATGGTGATGACCGACTCCGGAGGCCTCCAGGAGGAAGCACCTGCTTTGGGCAAGCCAGTGCTGGTGCTCAGACGGACAACTGAGAGGCCTGAGGGGCTTCGAACCGGAACTTTGCGACTAGTTGGAGTGGGTAGAGAGCAGATTCGGGAAGAAGCAGGTATTCTTCTGGAGGATGCAGAACAATATCGGAGAATGGCAAGCGCGCCTAACCCTTATGGTGACGGAAATGCCGCTCACAGAACAGTTATGGGAATACTCCACCATTATGGGCTCGTTGACGAACGACCTTCCGATTTTATGCCCATATAGTACCGGGAAGATATTCCCGGTTGTGCTCTGGATAGACCCGATGTTAAACTGCGCAAGGGGGCAGAATGCCTGTTTGCTTTGGAATTGGGGGAGGTAAAGTGGATTCTTTCGTTATCAAAGGTGGTGAGTCCCTACACGGCAGGCTGCGCGTGGGGGGAGCGAAGAACGCCTCTTTGCCTATACTAGCAGCTTCCTTGCTTGCCTGTGGTTCTTCTACGGTAGAAGATGTTCCTGAATTGCTTGATGTTGAGACTATGTGTGGTGTGCTCACATCTGTCGGCGCTCGTGTATCAAGGTCGAAAAACAAGGTCGTTGTTGACGCTACCGAGATTTCGTCGTTTGAGCCTCCCTACGATCTGGTGAGGGCGATGCGGGCGTCTTTC
>DUWJ01000102.1 GCA_012842765.1 Bacillota bacterium
CGTCTGGCATCAAAGCCTGGCAGGGGGCTCGGATATGATTCCACTAACCATTATTATGTTGGTCGCTTCCGTAGCATATCTCGTAATCGCTCATAATAGACGCTCATGAAGCAGGTTCAGTATTAACAGTATTACTCTCTGCTTGCAGAAAGGTCAAGGAGATGTTTCTCCTGAAGTTACGTCCGATATAATGCTGTAAAAATGCCTTAGTCCTGTTGCATTGGATTGGGATGGGTATGAAAAGGTCACTGGTTCTCTAATAGAATTAGGGCATGAAAGAACCAATTATCTACGGAGGGAGAGCCAATGGCTATGTATCAGATTAACATATCCGAAGGGTGTTTGCGCTTATGCAGTCATGAGGGGTCTTCCTTTAGCTCTGCTGCCATGTCCTAGCGGTTCCCCAGTTTTCTGATGGATGGGGCTCTTCCCTAAACCCATCTGTGATCCGTGCTCAAGCCTGTGATGTCTACGGCGGAGTATCCCGGCCGCTTGCTATCGCTATCTATAACGTATCCAGTTCTAACGAGACTAAGAGAGGCTAGGGACCGCTTCTTTTATGGATGCAAGACAAAGGGCTGGCTTATGCAGCCACATATTGCAGTTTTTCGTCAGATGTCGAAGGGAAATTGGAAGTCAGAGTGAACCTTTTAATGTAACAATAGGATCATCTGTCGGCTAGCGGATCTTTAGGAGGTGTGACTACATGAGTATCCTTGGTACTCTCGTCGTTGGTTATGTTGCCTGGCGGATCTACAAGGAGCATACAGAGCAAAATTCCCACTCTTCAGCCCCGCATAAATCTCCCAGCTCAGACCCACAAGGGCAGAAGGGGGGTACAGTCACTGCGAATATGTCCGAAGGTACAGCCACGGCGTCCTTTAGCTGCGGAGCAGATGTTCGCATAGAGAAGGTAGTAGGCGTAACCTATGACAACAGGCAGAGCGTGATAGCGGGAATGCGCGCCGGAGAGCAAGTGTTCCTTAGAAGAGAGCCTTCGAACAGGTATGATGCTAACGCGATCAGGGTAGAGCGAGCGGATGGGCGGCAAATTGGCTACCTGTCACGAAGCGTTGCCGCGCAATTGGCTGGCGGTCTTGATAGAGCAGGTGGAGAGGTTGAGGGCGTCGTCTACCGACTCACAGGAGGAACCTCCGATTTCCCCACTCGTGGCGTGCGGATTCGGTTTGCTGTTCCCGGCGCTTCGACGGATTCGCGTAGTCACGATGTTCGACCAAATAGAAACGTGTATGCACGCTCCCGGCGGAATGATTGGGAATATGAGTCGGATTTCTTTGACGAGCCGGATTGTGATGACGACGATTGGTGTGGCTGTGCGGATTATGACGAAGGCTTGGAAGACATGATTGAATGGGCCCAGAATCACTGAGATTAGCGGCTTGTTGCGGAGGCATGCTGCAATAATCGGCGAAAGGTTGAGCCAATAGGGATGCGTAGCCTTTCGGTATACACCCTCAGAACCATACTTGCCCAACTGAAGAGTGGCAGGGGAAGCGCCTTCGAAACCCGGCTGCTATCCTTTGTGCACAAAGTTATTGCTCCCAACCCGGGGCAGTTCCAAGATGCTCTTCGAAGGATCGTGGCAGAGGACGGATGGTATGCATCCCAACGTATCCTTCAGGAGGCGCTCAGGACCCCGTTGGGACCATGGATTCCAGATGATGTCTTGCCTCAAATCGTTTTTCTTGACACGGAGATACACCCTCGCACAGGTAGAATACTGGAGTTCGCTGTTGCAGTCACTTCCGGTTTCCTGGACGAGCCAACCTATACTGTGCTGGAGCTCGACAAGGCCTCTGCCGGGCAACGCACGCCTGATGGGCGGGGATTGGCGCCGGCTTCTGTGACCAACATTCTCAAGCAGGCTGTGGGCCGACGAGGGGCATCATGTTGGTTGGTTGGACACAATATCGAGGCATTCGACCTGCCTGCCCTCAAGGATCAGGGGGTTGCCATTCCCGAGGTTAGCATCATCGACACGCTGGAACTCTCGTTGGTCACCGAGCCTATGAGATCGCGGCATGCCCTTGATGGCCAGCACACTGCGGAGGCCGATGTAAAGGACAATATTGATCTTTTCAAGCAGCTCGACAAGTTTTGGTTGAGTGTAAGTGCAGACGAGCTGCGATGGCATATCCAGTGGAACTCCGCCGAAACAAGACTCGGCAGGTATTATCGGTGGGTTGCCGCAAGGAAAGGGGTGCCTCTAGGCCGCCTGCAGACTGTACTGCTCCCGGATCAGTTTACAATCGATGTGCCGTGGGACAGCCCGGGTGATTCACCCAACATCGAAGAGGGCTCGCATGAGAAGTCTGACATTGCCGGACAATTGTCAGAAGCAATGCTCCATCAAGTACCCGGAGCCATCGCCTGCCTGCCCAGATCAGTATCTGGACGTGACATTCCGGCTTTGATTGAATATGCCAAACAGAGCAACACCCTCATTGCTCTTCCGCGCCCCGCGATCGAGGACTACAGGCGTCTACAGCGCCGGAATATGACACTGAAGTGCGTGAACACTTGGCTGCATAATGACTCCGTAATCGACTGGAACCAGGCCTCTACATGGCTGATTGCATCTCGCGAGCCAGGGCCTGCAGCTAGTTATATCGCACGATGGTACTTCGCCGGAGGCCGCATGAACGCGGAACTCCATCCTCTGGCAGCAGCGTGGGTTTCGCAAGCCTTACCCCGCGAATGTTTTATCAAGCCCGTTCCTAACGGAATTTCGGCTCCTTTGATCGACCATGCTGCGATACTTGCTAACCCTCCAAGACGTGGTCGAAGGGCTGTCATACTCGACGCCGAACAGCTTCCCGATTGCGTGCCTGAAGCTGCCGGCGAGAGAACCGAGATCGATTCGCCGGATAACGTGGTCTCGGCCTGTGCTTTGAGATTTGTTTCAGACAGAACCGTATGGAATCCGGCCACAGGCGACGGCAGAATCCGCATCGCAGTCACTCCCGAAGATTCACAAGACCCAGTCTTCGAGGACTTCCTGGCGGTCTTGGGCAGATGCACACACCCTAATTCGCGAGAGGCGGTGGCGCTTCTTAACAGGATTGACAATGCAGATGAGGTCACCATCCTCGAAGTATTGGCAGATGCTGATGGGGCAAAGACCATATTGGTAATGAGGACTGTATCCCACGCCGATGCATGGCTTGCGGATCGGATTTCCGATCTTGGCAATTCGGATCCGCCGGCTGCAATATTCGCCGGTCCCGTGGCAGGCACCTTATTAGGCGACTGTCTGCAGAAGGTTGCGGGTTGTCCTGTTGTGCCATTCGCACATTCGGATGATGGATGCCACAGTCCCGGCATTGGAGTCTGCGAAGATGGCGCCAGTGGCACCCTGACAGGGCTTCCACGGGCTTTGCAGTCGGCGGCGAGGCGGATGGTGACACAGTTCGACATCGCTGGCCAAGGGTTAGATGCGTTTTGCGGGTGCTCGCCGGAGACTGCGGAAGTAATGGTGGCTGCGCTTAGAGCCGAGGGCTACCGGGCATCTTCATTTACCAGGTTTGGATCGCGCACGCGTACCGTGGAACGATTATCACCGGAAATCCCCGGGCTGTTCATTGCCGACTCCCGTCCTGAACCTTTGCCGGGCTATATCAGGCGTGCGATAATCCGGCGTTTGCCTTTCCCATCCCGAACTGATCCCGAAATCCTGGCTGCCTTGGCATCCGTCGATTCTGATGAAGACGTTTTCGCCAACGTGATACTCCCTAAGATGCTGAGGGATCTATTGCGCACAATTACAACATTGAGGGCCATGGGTGTCGAACCCGTGCTTCTTGACAGGCGGGCGCTGACTCATACATCCTATAGAGCTCACATAGAAGCCTTAGTTGGTCCGATCGTATCGATCCCAGGGATCCCGCAGGAGAAAGAACCGCCCGGGATGGATGCGGTGAGGTCGGCCCTACAAGATGGCCTTCACAGGATCGGAGTGCATGGAGACTTCTCGTTGACCCGGGGCATTGATCCCACGCCGGTCTTGCGACGGTTCTATGGCAGCCAAGCGCAGTGGCTTCCGCACCAACGCGAGGTAGTGGACTCCCTCTTGGCCGGAGAGGACATCTTGGCGGTGATGCCCACAGGATCTGGCAAGTCGGCCTGTTTTCAGATACCCGCCTACATTTTCGGCGAATTCAACGATGACCTTACAGTCGTTATCTCTCCTCTGCTTGCCCTCATGCGCGATCAGATCAGAGGTCTGAGGCAGCGGGGCATATGGGGTGTGGATTGCCTCAACAGTGAGTTGGATCCAGACACCCGCTTAAGGGTGCTGAGGGATATCAGGTCGGGCTGGACTACGATTCTGTATATGGCGCCCGAGCAGCTCATGAACGACATTGTCTGTGATGCGCTTATCGAGCGAGGCATAAGAATGCTGGTCGTAGACGAAGCGCATTGCATAAGCGAGTGGGGCCACGACTTTAGGCCAGAGTACAGGCGTATTCCACAATTTCTCGACTATCTATCGAGGGAGAGGGCTGAGCGTAGAGCCCAGGTGGCAGCATTTACGGCTACGGCGACTGTCGATACACAAAAGGAGATCTGCGAGATATTGGGAATCGATACTGAGCCCTTAATAACAGGCATACGCCGTTCGAACCTCCACCCCCGCATAATCTCCTTGAGCGATGATGAGGCTGCCGACATGAAGACGGAAACTATCGGCGAGTTTTTGGGGGACAGGCCGGGCGCGGACGGGGTGGTCTACGTTACAACACGTGCCGACTGCGAGTGCGTTGCAGGAAGGATCGGCGGCATGGCCGAGGCAGGCATTTCCCCGGAACGTGTGGATTACCTTCATGCAGGCGTAAGGGACAGGGGGGACCGCGAAAGGCGGTTCCTGGATGCAGATGGCCCAACGCAGGTGCTCGTAGCGACTACAGCGTTTGGCATGGGCGTGGACAAGCCGGATATCGAATGGATCATTCACTGGGATGCACCCGGATCGGTGGAGGCCTACTATCAGGAGATTGGACGCGCGGCGCGCGATCCGGGCATAAGCGCTGATTGCCTTGCTATGGCCACCAAATCAGATATCCACAGGAGGCGCCAAATGGCGCGGTCAATAGATGATGGCCATGTGGAGGCCCTCGCGCGTCATCTGCGAACCTTGTATGCCGATGAGGACCGCGAGTTCCTGGTGAATCCTACTGCCATGAAAGCCGAATGCGGACTAAAGGAAGGAGACGCGAAAGCAGCCCTGTTCGCCCTAGAGAGAGCTGGCATACTATCGATAGTTGCACGGGGGAATCGGCGTTCGAGCGTGTGCATGGATATCCCACGCGATCGAGCTGTGGCGCTTGAAGGCCTGTCACCTACTGAACACTATATACTTGAAGAATTGTTGCGAAACGGTGGCCGGGCTGTTCTCGATCCATTCGCGATTGCGCAGCGTCTTCCGATAGGGTGCAATTCGAGCCCGGAGGAAGTAGATAGAGCCATACGCGTCCTCATCTCCAGGAGCGTGCTGCGCTACAATTCCGACTTGGTCGCGAGACCTATGCCTGGTTCAACTGGGGAGGAGAGGGCAGATAGAATAGCCCTTTTGGACTCCGCCGAAATCATCCTTGCCCGGCATCTAGACGAGTTGCTAGCGGCAAACCACAACCGGACTGTCCGAATGACAGTATCGATGCAGCTTGATGCGTGCAGGGTGGCGGGCATCGATTTGGACTGGTTAGATCGAATCGTATTCGATTGGCGAATGCACGGAATAGTCCGTTCCCAACATAACCTTTTTGTGCTTTCTATCAGCCGTGAGCAGCAGGCAAAAGACTTGTCTTCCCGAGTGTCACGCAATCTGGAGAGGAGGAGGGCAGTACTAGACCATTGCGAGCAGGAGTGGGCTGGGGGTTCATCGACAGTTGAAGCAGACCTGATGCCACGTCAGCAGGTGAGAATGGCCTTAGGCTCTCTGGCGAGATTTGGGCTAGTGGAATGGGAGGACCTGAGCGACCAGCGTGAAGCCTACAGAGTGCGATTTGTGGCCCCGGAGCGATATGATGCGTGCAGAATTGCCAACCTAAAACTCGGGCTGAGACAGACCGCCAACGATGCCCGTATGAACTGCATGGAGCAGTTGTTTTCAGAGTCCCGCGAGCCGGAGAGTGTATGGACATTCCTGGAGGACTACTTCTCCAAACCCAGCCCCGGCCCGTACGAAGAGGCGGATGCCCGCATGATCCTGCGCGGACTCACTGAGCAGCAGCAGCGAGCGGTAACAGCCGACATCCGCGACCCCCTGTTGATCAACGCCGCGGCCGGCACCGGCAAAACACATGTATTGGCCAGGCGGATGCTGCTGATGCAGGCTGTGGACAAGGTAGATGGTGACAAAATCCTAGTGCTCAGTTTTAGCCGCGCCGGCGCTCGGGCCATAGGTGAACGAGCAGCTGAATTAGCGAGGGACATGAAGCTGAGACCTGTTCGAGCCATGACATTCCATTCGTTTTGCTACCATATCCTCCGCATGCGAGGACTTGACTTATCACTTGTTGGGGTGAAACGAATCCCCAAAAAGTTGCAGACACACAATGTGTACCTGGACAACCTGTGGCTCAACCAAGTCCTTGTCGACGAATATGATTCGATTTTGGGGCAGTTGCCGCCTTCGGGCAGCCGAGCGGAGAGCGTGCCTGAGAAGATACGGGATTATGCCGAGCTTTTCGATTCGATAAGATCGGGCCATCCAGACTTGGACTTCGTGGTAATCAAACCAGACGACCTGGATCGGCCCGGTGTGTCTAAGGAGCTTAGGCTCCGAGACGGGGAAGGTTCGATCCCCACTGAGGCGGTGAAGAGAGCCTTCACTCTGTACCTCGCACAGCTTCAGCGGCGCCAACTAATTGACTATGCTGGCATGGTCAGCGCCGCGCTGGAGGGTTTACGGTCTGATATTGCCCTGAGAACGCGGGTGCAAGCCGGGATATCCCATCTTTTGGTTGACGAGTATCAGGACACATCGAGGGCTCAAGAAGAAGTAATGCGCCTGGTGATAGGCCCAGCAACCGGGCTTACGGTTGTGGGAGACAGCGATCAGACAATATATTCGTTCAACGGTTCCGATGTTCGCAATATCCTGCAATTCGAGGAGCGCAACAGACTCATATGGAGCCACAAGAAAACCAACATCGTGCCGCTTGAGGAGAACTTCAGGTCAGCCCCGCGAATCCTTGCGGTGGCTTCAAGAGTAATCGAGAGGAATAAGGATCGTTTGCCCAAACGGCTGGTGCCGGCCGCTGTAAAGCTTGCTAGCGAGAGGCAGGCCTACCGTGAACGTAACGCATTGGTGAGAGTTGCCGCAGTTTCCCCGGTCTGCGGGGCGGAGTCCGCCTTAGCGTGCGCTGCGCGCACCGTGGAGCAGTGGATATCCGAAGGGGTAGCCCCCGAGGAGATAGCGGTCTTGTCCAGGATAAACCCGGAATCCAATCCCCCCAAAGCTCTCCTCAACCAATTGCGTGAGTATTTTGCTACAGCTGGCGTACCGGTGGCCGATGTGCCCAGCGTCATAAGAAAGAACGACCCGATCCTGGGCAGGCTCAGGAAACTGGCCAACAGTGATCCCCAGCTTAAGGTCGCCGACCTCCTCGATGGAATGCCGGCTACTGCCGAAAGATTCTTCAACGGCATCGACCCCAAGGAGGTACAGGCATTCCTGTATGACGGAGTGGAACGCGGGGTTTGCACAGTTGCCGAACTCTATGAAGAGATCGAAGCGCACCTCAGCGACAGAGCGGATAATGGGGGGTCCTCAGAGGCCGGCGTGACCCTCAAGACAATTCATCAAGCAAAAGGCGAGGAATACCGGCGGGTAGTAGTTATGTACTTGGCGCAAGGGCACTTTCCCCCGGCTCAGGCCACTGACATGGAGGAAGAGAGGCGGTTGTTGTACGTTGCCCTTACTAGAGCTGAGGAGGAAGTTACCGTCATAGGCGAGCCCGGCTCGCTGTTAATGACAGAGTTGAAGGAAAGTCTGGGAACCGATGGGCTGGTGTTTAATTGGAGTGGGCGGCTCGACTCTCCCACACAGGGCGAGGCGGGTCTTTACGAAGGGTGTTTTGAAGAGGATGTGGCCTATTCGAACACCGAACCCATGGAGATCCTGCAAGACTCGGCATCGGATCGTTCGGATGCAATGACTGTGGCAGAGACTGGACTCATGGAGATGTTCGAAGACTTCATCAAACCCGACTAATAATCATCAGATTGCTGATGATGGGAGGCATGACTTGTGGAGGCAGTCGAACTCACAGAGGATCAGCGTCAGCTTGTTGAGTATAGGGTGGACAAGAATCTCTTGATCAGAGGTGAACCGGGAAGCGGCAAAACCACAGTACTTGCTGCCAGGGCGGCGCACATGGACAGCGCCATGTTCTCCGGGTCGGTTCTCGTGATTGCCTATAATAGGGCGCTAGCAGGGTACATCCGTAGGCTGCTCGGCGAGTTTGGCGGTTCCGCGAAGATTGATGTAGATACCTTTCACGGTTGGGCGATGACGTTCGCCGATTGCCTTGGCTATGGACCTGCGCGAATCGTGCAACGGACCGAGCGTGATGCCAAACTAGAGGAGATTCTGCGGCAAATGGGTCCGAAGTGGGGGCAGAATCACCTTCTAGGAGAACCCACTCAATTCTGGTCGCAGGAGGTTGAGTGGATCATGGGCCAGGGCATCAGCTCCCTGGATAAATATATGAACGCCGTAAGAACGGGCAGAGGCACGGCGGTGCAAGTTAGGGGCGAGGACAGACAACTTGTTTGGGACGTATTCACCGCCTACCGTGACTGGCTGGCACATGATAATGCATGTGACATACACGACTTCGGAGGAATGGTGCGGCGGGCAGTGCTGAAGGCAGACCGCAAGTATCCAGCAGACCTGGCTTACGACCACATACTCATCGATGAGGTGCAGGACTTCGACTTATCCTGGCTGCTCGCCTTGGCGCCAATGGCACGCGTGAGTGTCACGCTTGCAGGAGATCTCGGGCAGAGGATATATCGTCGATCGTTTACGTGGAGGGCTGCTGGCATAGACATTTCTGCAGCCAGTTCCCGCCAGCTGCGAGGTTCTCACCGCACAACCCGCGAGATAATGCAGGTGGCCATGGTTATTTCAACAAACACGGATCTTAAGGGCGACGAAGACTTCGTAGCACCTTCGCTTCCCGATCGGGTGGGACCGAGAGTTTCACGGATAAAGCGGAGTGGCGATAGAATAGCTGAGAAAGCCGTAGTTTCTCGAGTGACTGAGCTAGCACGTCGCTATCGAGGCGATTCCATCTGCCTGGCAGTCCCGTTCAACGCAAGGCTCAGACGCCTCACCGATGAGCTTATATCAGCCGGAGTGAGAGCTGTCAATGCAAGTGGCGATGCTCTTGCACATTTGGCAGAGGGGACAGTTGCAGTAACTACCTATCATCAACTGAAAGGGCTCGAGTTCGACCACGTCATCCTTACAGGCCTCGATGATCACACAATGCCCGGCTTTTACTTTAGGATTGAAGATTCTGAAAGCGAGAGTGAAAAAGAACAGTTTTTGCGCCGTCTCGTATACATGGCTATGACTCGTGCAAGGAAATCCGTTACGCTGGTCGGTTCAACCCCATTCTGCCGGTTCTTCAATGATGTGCCACCAGATTACATCGAGGAGATATGACGACGGTGAGCCAACCTGGTGGCTACTGCGGGGCATGATGGCAATCCTTGTTTAAATGAACATACTCTTGCATACACAGATGGGATCCCGCTAGGTATCGATGTCGCCTGCTATGGGTCGAACAAGGGAAATGCAACAGGGCTTGCAGCGATAATCACAGGTTGTGCAATACCATCCATCAGTCTCAGCCGGCCCGGAGCATTGAAAGCGCAGATATGGGACTTGTGATCTGCTGACGCAAGCAAGTCTTAAACCTACTGAAAAGCGGTGTCAGGGATCACCCTTGCAAAACCATTTCCCTGTTGCCATCATCGTTGCGCCTGAAGACGAGCCAAACTGAGCGTAACTTCGGTTTCTTCCTCTCAGGCGTCTTCTCGAGTCTGTCTGCAGGCTTGGGGAACGACCTAAGGGGCTGAGCAGGCAGAAGAGGCCTTGAGCGCGTGGCTAGGGCTGGATACCTAAAGTGGCTGATCGCGCTGGGGCGGTTTCTCAGGGATCATGGTATCGTGTTGGAGTGGCGCTGTCGTGGAGGTGTTCCCAAAATGGGCGATTTGGATCCAGCCGTGCCTTGCCTGGTTGAGATCGCTGAGTATGGTTTGGAGACCGAAGACGTGCTTGTGACAGAGAGACATGATCCACGTGTTATCTACGAGAGGCGTATAGTAGCCGGAAGGGATAAGTGGGTTGGGGTGGCGGCAGGAAGCTCGATCACCTCGTCGGGCTTCCTGCTAGACGATCTAGTTGGCGGTCGTGTAAATCAAAGCCCTAGCGCCTGTATGAGCCATAATTTCATGTCGTAGGCGACCTGCAATTGTGTTTCAGCCATGTGCAGACCTTGCTCTATGAGGATTCCCCAGATCTGATGCTCACTGGATGGTGCGAGTCCGGCGTAGCCAATGGCCAATGTGGTGGAACTGATGGTGTACCCTGCTGTGCTCATCCGTTGGGCATACAAGAAAAGATGATTCCATGTATCCCACTGCTCCGACATGACGCCTTCCTTTTCGAGCACAGCGAGAGCCGTATCTTTCAAGACGTATAGCTCATCTAAGGCCGCTTGAATGCGGTCAAACAAGGGCTCTACACCCATCCACATCTGTACACTTGGTTTCCCGGAATGGTCAAGATACACTCCAGTCATCTTGCTATGCACGTCGCTCAGCTCAAACCAGATATCGGAGCATCTGACGTACATCGCCCACTCATCAGCCTCATCAAAGGCCGCCACTGGCGAGGTTGCGATTGCCATGATGAGCGTTAGCAAGACTGCTGTCTTCAAACGTTTCTTTACTTGCAACACGTGCACACTCCTTCGGAGGTCTGTTTTGGAAATTCTCTGCCTCCTTATTAACTCTTTCGTATTAATGGCTAACGAGTCCTCTTTTTTCCTTTGTAGAGACTCTAATCATATGATGAGGCGCCCTGAAAACCCTTGCAGCAACAATGAAATCCTATGTGCTCCAATGGGCATTGCAACGAGCGCTATTGCCATCCAGCGCCAACAGGGCGATGTCGCTACAAGATGGATTATGCGTCGAAAACCCAGTCATACCATGTGATTCCGTATATGTCTGAACACCGCAAATTTACAGTTTGCCGTTTCTCGAAATTGTGCTTGCCTGAAGCTGCTTCTGAAGCGCTTTTTCTTCCTTGCCCAGCAGTCTGTCGGGGCTTTTGGCAAATGAACGCAGTCTTTTAGCAAGGGTTGATGCTCCTGCCAATGTGGTCTTACTGCATTGTTGATCGCACCAATATCTTGGAGCCGGAAACCTGGCGACAGATGAAAGCAAGTCTGCGGGGATGAGGAAACAACAACCTGTGATTGCACACACAGCGACAGGTAGCCTTCAGTCGTATCGATCCCCAACCACAGGATCTAGATCTAAATACACTGGGGATTTCAGGTTTCAAACGCAAGCCCTGCGAGATCGTCACCATGCAGAAGCGTTAACTGGCTCTTCAGAGGCGATAAAAGGGCAATATGAAGGACTTGACTCAATCATTGCAGGCAGGGATACTGCCAAATTTGTGGAAGAACTCGTATGATGAGGGATTCTGTCAGAGGAACTACGTTCCA
>DUWJ01000449.1 GCA_012842765.1 Bacillota bacterium
CAGATCCTTATCTTCGATTGGTCCCACATTTTCCACTACATCTGCATAGCGGCCGCGGTTGTTCTGGCGGTATTCGCTTACGGGCACTGGCGCCGTGGAGAACGAAAAGAGCTCCGCGCGAAGTCCATCATATGTGCCGTGCTCATCGGGATTTCGGCAAGCGGGATTCTGACCCGGGTCAAGCTCCTGGATTATCCCGAGGCACACGGTTTCAACAGGGCGCTTTGGGGTGTTATCGTCGCTGCTGTATGGCAGATGTCAGGCTATACAATGGCGTTGTACCTTGCCGGGCTCCGCACTATACCCGACGAGCTTCGCGAAGCTGCCCGGGTTGACGGAGCAAGCAAGTTCCAGATCTACAGGCACGTGGATTTGCCGCTGCTCAAGCCGATCACCGTAAGCGCCATAGTCATTCTAGGACACATAGCCCTGAAGATTTTCGACTTGATCTTCTCCATGGCAGGCCCCGATCATGTGCCGACGTCTGTGCCTGCGATAACCATGTTTCTTAAGACTTTCCGCGGGAACGAGCTTGCTGTCGGTTCCGCTATCGGAGTGATCCTGTTGATTCTCGTTTCCTTGCTGATCATTCCTTATCTGGTCAATTCATTCAAGACGGGAAAGGAGTGATAAGCGATGAAACCCAAGGGAGCGTCGAAAATACTAGTGCAGGTTCTCGCGGTTCTTCTGGCGATTGCTTATCTGATCCCCGTCTACATGACGGTAGTCACAAGCCTGAAAGCGCCTGAGGAGATAAACTTGATGACTGCATGGGAGCTCCCGTCGAAGCCCAACTGGGAGAGCTACTCCACAGCATTTAAGCAGTTCGCCCCTTATCTCAAAAACAGTTTCATCCTCGCCATTTCTGCAACGCTGATTTCAGCTGTCATGGGTTCTCTCAACGGTTATGTGCTATGCAAGTATCCGATTCCGGGGACCAATATCATAATGCCGCTGATAGTGTTCGGCATGTTCATTCCTTATCAGAGCATACTTGTGCCCCTCTTTCAGTTCATGCAGAAGACGAAACTGTACGGGGGGCTACCAGGCTTGATACTAGTGCATGTAGTCTATGGTCTTCCCATTACTACCCTGCTTTTTAGGAGCTTCTACGAAGAGATCCCTGACGAACTGCTGGGCGCAGCCAGCATAGATGGGGCGGACTTCTTCGGGATCTTCAGATACTTGATAATGCCGCTCTCTGGCCCGCCGTTTCTCGTCGTTTGCATCTGGCAGTTTACGCAGATATGGAACGAGTTTCTATTCGCTGTGACCTTGGCGCGCCCGGATGCACAGCCCATAACGGTGGCTCTGGCGAATCTAGCTGGCGGTCAGGCTGTGTCGTGGAACCTGCCTATGGCTGGATCGATCCTTGCTGCGCTTCCAACGGTGCTCATCTATGTTCTGCTCGGCCGATATTTCGTCCGAGGATTGCTTGCGGGAGCCTTGAAGGGATGAGCGAGATGACTGAGTGCATGGGGGATGAGGTCGTGGGCGGTGAAATAAAGGTCAAACTTGCTCGAGCCAGGAAGTACATGTGCGAACGCGGACTCGATGTGATGATTTTGCGGCGCTTCGACAATTTCGCGTGGATAACCGCTGGGGGAGACAACAGGTGTGCGGGAGCAACGGACATCGGGGTAGCATCTGTCCTCATCACCCATGACGACCAATGGGTGTTGACGTCGAACGTTGAAGCAAGGCGATTTTGCGAGGAAGCGCTCGCCCATATTTGGGCAGAAGGCATTTTCCGCATGCGTGAGCATCCGTGGTACGGCGAGGCGGAAGCCCTAGGTGAGGCCGCAAAGGGCTTTGTAGATGGGACCAGTCTGCTCAGTTACGGTGGCCGTGTCGGGG